>JABWCD010000010.1 GCA_013359265.1 Candidatus Hydrogenedentota bacterium | reverse complement strand
GGCGATTCTCGAGACGGCACGCGCCCGGCTGGCCGCCGGAGGCGCGCCGCGCATTGCCTGCTCCGCTCCTGCACCGGTGGCGCCAATTTCACGCGGTCCAAAGAACACGCCGTCTCAACTCCCGCATCAGTCATCACGTTTGTCCGTTCGCTTGTGGCGAACGAATGAACCTAGTGGTCTGCGTCATTTGAATTTGGCGGTCTCAGTCACGTGGAATACCGCCCGGCACGGAGACCGGGCGCTACAAACATGAACAAAATCGATTGACGGGAACCGCTAGTGTCATGAATCTCAAATTCGTTTGAAAAGTCGAACGCCCATGGAAGTTGTGCTGGAGTTCGAATGCCCGATTACGATTACGGTTACGAGTCGTAACGAACAGAGTTCCACCTGAGATTATGAAAACTTGAGCGGTGCGCTTTCAGCGCGCGGTGACAGGGGCGTGGACATTTTCCAGGGGCGATGCCCCTGGCTAGGGTTGCGTTGCGCCTTCGGCGCGCGGGACGAATGGCACATTTTCGGAGTAGCACGAGCACGAAGCGCGAGCACGACAAATTGTGCGCATTTCAAGCTCACGACACTAGTGGTTCGTGCCTCTTAAAGTTCTGTGTGCCTCAAGAAACAGGGCGCCGACGCGCAGACAAATACCGCCCGGCATGGAAGCCGGGGCACTACAATCACTCGCAAATCAATGCGGCACGAACCACTAACAGCCCGTGACAGAAGTCCAAATACCGCAATTCGTAGCGTCCCGCTCTCCGTGGCGGGCGCGCATTTGGGCCGAACTTAGCCTCTCCGCGTTTCGCCCGGCACGGAGACCGGGCGCTACAAACATGAACAAAATCGATTGACGGGAACCATTAGTGGTCGGCGTTAATTGAATTTGGCGGTTCCAGTCGCGCCCAATACCGCCCGGCGCGGAGACCGGGCGCTACAGGACTTTTGACGCAGGCTGCTGGTGGTTCGTGCCTCTTAAAGTTCGGTGCGCCTCAAGAAACAGGGCGCCGACGCGCAGACAAATACGGCACCGCCCGGCATGGAAGCCGGGGCGCTACAATCACTCGCAAATTAGTGCGGCACGAACCACCAGCGCGGCTTGTGGCCGCACCGAGGGAGTTTTATCAATCGATCTCAGATTTGTGATTTCAGAATTTCAGAGAGCGATGCGCCGAAGCAATAGCGCTTACGCGAGAGGTGGAATATTTTTTAGACATCTTCGGCAGAATCGATGTATTGGATAGGTCCGGGCGCTACGTCTTCTTCCTGTTTCGTCCCGCGCGCCCGGTACCTATGAGCGTCTCCGCCGCTTTCTGATTCGTCAGTATGGTCACACACTCTCCGCTCTCGGTTATGGCTGATGCCAATCCGGCGATCGGTGCGTTTCCATGCGTCCTACGTTTGTGGGAAGTTCCCTGTTTCGGGAGCCGGCTCCGGATCGCCGATTTTCGGTTCCTGCATTGGCAATGACGGCTCCGCCGGTTCAGAGGGCTGCTCCGGCAAGGTCGGCTCTGTCGCGGGCGAGGGCGGCGTCGCCATCGGCGCCAGCGGATCGCTTACGGGCGGCACCGGACCGGGAGCGCCCTGACCGGTATCGCATCCGGCGAAGGACACCAGCGCCCCTGCCAGGATCGACAGCATTAGTGATTTTTTCATGATGGTGTTCCTTTCTTGTCCATGGGCCGTTAGTGGCGCGAGTTACTGAAAACCCATGCCTATGCTCCGTGAATAGACTGTAGTTTGACTTCGGCCCGTACCGGTATCGGAATGCTGAGACTGGATGTGTAGGGTTTTTCCGTCAATGAACCCGAGGAAAGCGCCTGCAAGCGCGGCTAGTGTCCTGAGTTTGAAATCAGTTCCATAAGATCCATTGGGTCACAATCACACATCCCCCTAAATCCCCCTTCAAAGGGGGACTTTGAGCGCGATGTCCGTGCGGGCAGTCTTTTGCAAAGAATCTCAAACTCATGACACTAACAGCGCGTGGCAAAAGTCCTGTGGCGCCCGGTCTCCGCGCCGGGCGAAACGCGGAGAGGCCAAGTTCGGCCCAGAATCGCGCCGGCCACGGAGAGCGGGACGCTACGAATTGTGGTATTTGGACTCTTGCCACGGGCTGCGCGGCGGCGGGATGATGGAATGGAAGATATACTACAAAATATCCCGCAGCCATTGCCGCGATACACGGCGGACTACTATAAGGCGGGACTTAGTCAATACAGTTTGTTGTGCGTTATGGCAGGCTTCCATACCATATATTGCGGTTCTTGTCGAAAAAACGCTTGACGTCCCGTGCCATTTTGGCTATAACGAACATGGAGAGAGATCGGCGTTGGGGTTGTTGCGGGGAACGTAATTCCCTTGCTGGCAACAGGAGATGGTCAGGCATGAAGCAGGACAGCGAGTATTGGGACGGCATCGCGCCGCTGTGGACGCAACAAATCTTTAACACATTGCGCCATGATCGAAACCGGGTGATTGTCGGTGAACTTGAGCGGGCGGCGCGGACTTCGCCGACGGTAGCGGATTTCGGGTGTGGCGTCGGCACCTACCTCCCCACGCTTTCGCGGCTGTTCGAGGAAGTACACGGGTACGACCATTCCCGGGCCTGTGTGGAAATGGCCCGGAGACGCATGCGTCGTAAACGGCATGTGTCGGTCCATCAAGCCGCTACGGTACCGAGGTCCCGTGCGGGGGCGTACGACACGGTCCTTTGTGTAAACGTCGCCATTAACCCGAACCGCCGCGCGTGGTATAACGTCTTGCGTTCGGCGGCTTCGCTTCTGAGGCCGAACGGCAAACTGTTACTCGTTGTCCCGTCGGTTGAGTCCGCTACGCTCATCGCGAAGGCGGAACAGCCCGAACCCGACACACTCGAGGGCCACATCCCCGCGATCCCCGAATCCGCGCCGAGCGCGGCGGGCATCGTGTCCATCGAAGGGGTCCGCACGAAACACTACACGCGCACCGAACTGACAGACACGCTCGCGGAGCTGGGCCTTCAGGTCGCGCGCGTCCGGCGTGTCGAATACTCATGGCGCAGCCAGGCCGTGTCGCCGCCGCGGGAATTGCGCAACATGCGCCCATGGGATTGGCTCGCCGTCGCGCGCAACGCCAGCGCGGCCGCAGTCGCCAAAGCTGCGTAGGCAGCGCAATTCGATTCGACGCTGTCCGTATGTCCTGCGCGTCCCGTTTTGCGGCTTCGTAATTCGACGGGCAGGCCGCTACACTACCGCCATCGGCGTTACAGCAGGATTGCGCGATGACGGATCGGAGCGAAACGGTGCAGGTGTCGCGCCGGAGTTTTCTGGCAGCCACGACGCTCGGGATGGCAGCGGGCATCGGCCGCGGCCAGGCCGAAAAATCGAGCGCGCCCCCGAACATTCTATTCGTTTTCAGCGACGATCATGCGCTGCAGGCAATCGGCGCCTACGGTTCGCGCATCAACCAAACGCCAAACATCGACCGGATTGCGCGTGAGGGCGCGCTGTTCCTTCGCAACTCGTGCGGCAACTCCATCTGCGCGCCCAGCCGCGCCACGGTGTTGACCGGGAAGCATAGCCACGCGAATGGCATGCGGAGCAATGCCGACACTTTTAACGGCGATCAAACGACGTTTCCGAAATTGCTGCAACACGCAGGATACGCGACGGCGCTGATCGGCAAGTGGCATCTCGTGACCGATCCGACGGGGTTCGACCATTGGGAGATTCTCCCGGGCCAGGGGACATATTACAACCCCGACTTCATCGGTCCCGCGGGAAAGCGCCGTATTGAAGGGTATGTAACGGACATCATCACGGACCTGGCGATTGACTGGCTCGACCGCGGGCGTGACCCGGACAAACCGTTCCTGTTGATGTGCCAGCACAAGGCCCCGCACCGCACGTGGGCGCCCGGTCCCAAGCACCTGACGTTGTACGAAGATGTCTCGATCCCCGAACCGCCGAGTTTGTTTGACGACTATGCGAACCGCGCGCCGGTGCTCGCCGGGAATGAGGCGATGATCGGCAAGCATCTGATGTTCGACTACGACTTGAAGGTCCCGGGCTTGAACACTCCAGATGCGCTCGGCCGCGACATGAAGAACGGCGAGACCGAACGCATGACGCCCGAGCAGAAGGCGCGCTGGGATGTCGCGTATGGCCCGTCGAACGAGGCGTTCCTGAAACAGAATCCCCAGGGCGACGATCTCGTGCGATGGAAATACCAGCGCTACATCAAGGACTACCTCCGCTGCGTTGCGTCTGTGGACGACAACGTGGGGCGTCTCCTGAATTACGTCGACGAAAAAGGCCTGGCCGAGAACACGATCGTTGTCTACAGCTCCGACCAGGGGTTTTACCTTGGCGAACACGGGCTTTACGACAAGCGCTGGATGTACCGCGAATCGCTGGCAATGCCGTTGCTCGTTCGTTGGCCGGGCCAAGTGAAGCCCGGCACGCGCGTCGAGCGGCTAACGCAAAACATCGATTACGCGCCGACGTTTCTTGAAGCGGCGGGGCTCGTCCCCCCAGCGGACATGCACGGACGCAGTCTTGTACCCTTGCTCAAAGGGCAGACGCCAAGCGATTGGCGCGAGGCCATCTACTACCACTACTACGAAGTCGGCGAGCATAACGTCCCACGCCACGAAGGCGTGAGCACGGAGCGGTACAAGTTGATTCACTATTACGACGCCGATCAGTGGGAGCTGTTCGATCTCGACAAGGACCCGGGCGAGATGCGCAGCGTGTACGGCGATTCCGCGTATGCGAAGGTTGTTTCGGAAATGAAACAGCGACTCGCCGATTTGAAGCGCACGTATTCGATACCACAGCCGGACGCGGCATCCGCGCCGCCCAGCAAGAACTCGTGACCCGTCATCCGCGTTCGCGCACCGAAAACGATGCGCCGATCGAGCGCGAGCACGTAATCGGCTCGCCGGCTGCAATGCCGCGCCGGGTACACAACCTCGACCAAGCCAATCCGTGGGGGATCAGAGCGCCTTCTTCAAAAGCTTCTGCGCCTTGGCGGCGTCGTCCGCGCTTGTGAACGAAAGGTGCAAAACAGTCTTTTTCCCCAACACGACGCCGTTTAAGCCGCGCATGCTAATGCCTGCGTCACCCACGGCCCGCGCGGCTTTCGCGCACAGCCCGGGCTTGTCCGGCCCCTCGATACGCAGCGCAAACAGATCGGTCGGCTTACCCAGTCCAGCCAACGCTGCCGTCTTCGCGGAACTCTTGCTCAACGCCAGGTACAAAACGGCCCCGCCGGCCCCGGTGCGGCGCGCCAGCACAAAGTCGCAGTTGTGCTTACCCTTCGCCAACGGCTCCAGCTTGTCGGCAAGCCCACCCGGCCGGTCCTCGAGTCCCGCTTCCCAAATGTCCACCTTCTTGATTTCGTACGCCATGACGCACCCTCCCGCATGGCACCCATGCGATTGCCGTTCGCCCACTACTACAACTCGCATTATACACCCGAGATTCGCTTCAGTATCGTGTGATTATTTTTGGGGTTCGCGTTGGGTACATAAGAGGGACCTCGCGTAAGACGACGGCCGCAAACAAGTCAAACATGTGTCAATTCGGAGACTTCCAGAGGCGGGCGCACACCAGTACCTCGTCGTTGCGTGCGAAGACGCACCCGTTTGCGAATGCCGGCGGGGGCCACGCGAACTTCTTGCCCCCGAACGGCGTGGTCGGCTCGAGCAGATGCGCGCGGCTTATCTCATCGTACCCCTGCGGCGTGAGACGCGCCAGAACGACGTCTCCCCTGTCCGTGTAAAGGAGACACTGATCGCCGACCGGTGTGATGTGAATGCTCGCGCCGTTGGCCCGCTCGGTGACCGCGTCTGTCGACCACAACTCCGCGCCCGTCTGCGCGTCGAGACAGACCAGCGCGCCACCGGACCGCGCGGAATACACGTAGTCGTCCTGCAACACGGCCGTCGATGTATTGCTCAGGATGCGTTTCCCCTCCGGGTGGATTCCCGGCCACAACACAGTCACAGCGGGCCGATTTGGATTCAATGCGAACATCAGCCCTCCGACCAGCAAGCGGCCATTCAAGGCGACCGGTGTCGGGATGGCGTCGTTTGTGCTGGTCGTCATCGGCTCACGCCAGTAAATCTCGCCGGTCGCTGGATTGAGGGACGCTGTCGACTCCGCGGACCATACGATGAGTTGGCGTGCGCCGCCCGCAGTGATAATGACCGGCGAACCATTGGCGATCGGATCGTCCAGCGCCTTCCAGACGATTTCGCCCGTGGTCTTGTCCACCGCTATCACGCTGGCTCCGGGTAATCCGCCGATGAACGCAATGAGTAGGTTGCCGTCGATGAGCGGGGACGGCCGGACACTGAGCAACCTGATATCAAACTGCTCGTCGAGATTCTTGCGCCACACGAGCGAACCGTCGTCGGCATAGAGGCAATGTAGGTGGCCGAAGGGGCCCATCGCGTACACCCTGCCTGCGTCGAAGATGGGCGTTGCCGTCGGCCCGCCGCCCTGGCCGTGCACGTACGCCCAATCGGGAAAGGACACTCCGGATTCGTACTGCCAGCGCAACATACCGGTCGACGAATCGAAACAGAGTACGCGTTCCTTCGCGAGCGGTTTGGTCAGTTGTGCGTCGCACAGGTACACACAGCCTTCCGCGACAATCGGGCTCGACCATCCAATTCCCACCGGCGTTCGCCACAGCACTTTCAGTCCTTCCGCGGGAAACGGCGCTAGCGCGCCTACCTCGCGCCACACGCCGTCGCGTCCCGGCCCACGAAATTGCGGCCAGTCATCCGCCGGGGCCGTCGCGGCGAAAAAGGCCGCCACCACCCACGCGGTGCAATGCCCATGAGAAATACGGAGCATCGATGCACGGCGATTGACAATCCGAACCCCACGTGCTCTTTGGTTTCGCAAGTTCATGGACTCGAAGAATCGGAAGACGGCTATGTGCGGCGATTCAGCCAATACTTCCTGAACGATGGCAGCCGTGGGAGCGATTCGATATCCTTTACACGATGCGACGCTTCCTTGCTGGCAATAATATCGTCCAGGTGGCACACGGGAAATCCGTCGATATCTACGCGACGAAGCCAGGCTTCTCCAAAATGCTCGATTCCGTCCGGCGCGAACACCAAATCGACATCGAAGGGACCGTTCTTCAACTGGACGAAGTCCTTGCCGCGTTCTATTTCCGCAGCGTGCGTGTCGGACAGATCGAATCCCAATTGGCGCAATGCGGGAACGAGCGCTCGGCCATTTTCCAACGATTTATCGGGATAGATATGGGCATCCTGAGTAGTATCGGGAAAGCCAAGCAGAATTGCGGCGGACTTGCCGATGAACAGATAGCGGACGCGATGCGCGGCGAAGACATCGCGGATTTCCTGCGCTTGACGATAGTCAAACGCGGGCATAACCAAGCCAATCTGGCAGGTTTTCTTCGCACCAGCGACGGTAGTCTTCCATCGTGTCAAACGATCGGTAGGCAGCGTCATCCAAGACGGGTTTGTACGTTTTGATAAAAGCATACCTCATACGCGTTTCCAGGGGCCGGCGCGCGGCGGCCTCGAATTCGGCAAGCCAATCCGCCGGAATAATGCCGTCTTCAGGTGCTTCAGTCGAACCGCTCATTCGAGTACGATATACGGGGCGCGGCGGACCCGCAACTCCGCGGCACAACTGGAACTGCCCTGCAGGGCGACCCATACGGAGATACTGGTGAAAAAACTTGACCTCACTCGCCGGCAATTCATCGCTACTTCCACGCTCAGTGCGGCGGGGTGTGCGACGGCGCCGGAGCGAGTAAACACGGCAAAGGTAGTTCCGGGAAAGGTGTCGCCGAACGAGAAGTTGAACATCGCGGGGATCGGCGTCGGCGGGATGGGCCGTGCAAACCTTCAGAAGATGAAGTCGGAGAACATCGTCGCATTGTGTGATGTGGATTCCGCGCTTGCCGCGCGGACGTTCGGGGAGTTTCCAAACGCAAAGCGGTACGTGGACTACCGGGAGTTGTTCGACAAGGAGTCAAAGAATTTTGACGGAGTAGTTATCGCTACGCCGGACCACACGCATGCGGTGATCGCGATGGCGGCAATTCGCGCGGGTAAGCATATCTACTGCCAGAAGCCGCTCGCGCACAGCATTTACGAAACGCGCACGATCGCCGAAGCGGCGCGGGCCGCGGACGTAATGACCCAAATGGGAAACCAGGGGCATTCGTCAGACGAAATCCGGCGCTGCTGCGAGTGGATCGCGGACGACGCAATCGGCGCGGTACGCGAGGTACACGCGTGGAGTGACCGGCCCGTAGGCGGCGACCCGTGGTCGAACTTTCCGATGATGGCGCGGCCCGCGGAGACGCCGCCCGTGCCGGAGACGTTGAACTGGGACTTGTGGATCGGCCCCGCGCCAATGCGCCCGTATCACCCAGTGTACACGCCGCTGACGTGGCGCGGGTTTTACGATTTCGGCACGGGCCCGCTTGGCGATATGGGATGCCACATCCTCGATCCGGCATTTTGGGCGCTGAACCTCGGCGCACCCGAAAGTGTGCAGGCATCGACCACGCACTACGACCCTGCCGTCGCAGCGGAAACGTATCCGCGCGCAAGCATCGTCCGCTACCGGTTTCCCGCGCGCGGCGCGATGCCCCCGGTGGACCTTACGTGGTACGACGGACGCCTGCTGCCGCCGGTGCCGCGCGACTTCGGCGTGGACGACAAGTTCGATCGCAACGGAGCACTCATCATCGGGGAGAAGGGGACCATCGTTCATAAGTCGCACGGCGCGGGCGGGCTGAAACTGCTGCCCAAGTCGCTTGCAGCCGACTACAAGCAGCCCGAGATGACGCTGCCGCGCGTGAAGGACGCGCTGCACGAAATGGACTGGGTCCGCGCCTGCAAGGATGGCAAGCCCGCAAGTTCGAGCTTCGACTACGGCGGCGCGCTGACCGAGATGGTGTTGTTGGGCATGCTCGCAATCCGCTTGAAGGACCGACGTCTCAAGTGGGACAGCGTCAACCTGCGTGTCACGAACGACGAAGAAGCCAACGCCCTCGTGAATCCGCCGTACCGCGAGGGGTGGACGTTGTAGGCGAATCGTTACGTGCCTGGCTATGCCTTCGTCACGTTCACGCCGTGAAGCGTCGTTACGAAATCCGGGCCGAATGCCATCGAAGGCGTGAGCGCGCCCGGAGCGATGCCCTCGATGAGGATGCGTTTGACGATGGTGAGCGATGCGTCAACGGTGAGCGTGTAGCCCTCGGGCGTGTGCATGCGGAGCGCGACGCTCTGGCCCGCCGCGTTGCGCGCCTCGCCCCACAGAACGGTCTCGTCCGCGGCGCGTTCTTTTTCGTTTGGACCCTTTACCTTCCGCTCGATCGAATTCTTCAGATAGTTCTGCACAAAGCCGAGACTCAGGATCGGCCTCATGCGCGCGGCCCAACGCATCTGCCGCATCTGTTTCTTTCGCACGCCGAGGTACACCTCGATGTTGGGAATACCGGTCGAGTAGTACGCGGTGGACACGTCGCCCCACGGAATGGCGACGGCGGGTTCTTCCGTACTCCCAAACGGAATCTTTCGCGTTAACGATCCGCTGGGAATCTCGACGATACGGCCGTCGCGCCGGATGCGCCCGCCGCGCGGCAATCCCTCCACCATCGTCTTTGCCGTGCCCGGGCTCATCTTTCCGCGCTTCGAGCGGAACGCGAGCGTCAGGTGCGTGGCGTCGGGTAGCGCGCGCTTGAGCATCGCGGCGAGACAATCCGACGGCACGACGTCGAACCCGACGCCCGGAATCACGGCAATGTTGGCCCGTTTCCAATGCGCATCGCGCTGATGCACGTACTCGAACACGTCGATTTCGCCGGTTATATCGAGATAATGGCAGTGCCCGTGCTCGCACGCCGACAGCATTGGCACGCTCGTTGCCGAGAAGGGCCCGGCGCAGTGCAGCATGACCGCGACGCCGCCGAGGTTGTCGGCAACCACCCGCGGATCGTCCAACGAAAATATGCGCGTCTCAAGTTTGAGTTGTTTGCCGAGCATCGCGAGCGCGTCGCCATTGCGCCCCGCGAGCACGGGACGCATGCCGCGCCGCACGGCCTCGATCGCGCACAGACGTCCCGTGTAGCCGTTCGCGCCGTAAATCATCCACTGCGCGTCGGATTTTGGCGCTAGTGCCGTGGCCATTCCGATGTTACTTCTTCTCCCGCGTAACGCGGGTGTAGTCGAGGTAGGTGTGACCGTCAACGGTCGATCGGTGCATGGTCGCGCGATACACGATCGTTCCTGTCGCATTTTCCGTGGATTCGGTCGCGCGTGTTACCGAAACCGATTTCGGGTCGGGTCCGTCCGAGAGTATTTCTATCAGTACACGGCCGTCCATGCCCGGAGTGTTTTTCACTCCCAGTACATGCAACACGGTCGGTGCGATATCGACGTTGCCGGTCGGTACGTCGCTCGTGATGCCGCGCTTGAACGCGGGGCCTGCGGCGATGAGCGTATTGTAAATGTCATAGGGACTCGACGTGCCGTGGCCCGCCATACCCTGCAACATCGTCGTGCCCTTCCATCCCAATTCGTTGGAAGCTTCCGACCAATTCGCATCGACGAGAATGTCGCCCACGCGTTCGTGGTTCCAGTAGATCGAATCGAACGAGAACGTGCCCGCTACCCTGCCCTTTACGTCACCCGGCGCCGCGGCCGGCGTGAAGACCGCGCCAACCCACTCCGTGGCCTGCAAGACGTCTACAATCGCGCGGACCTTCGACTCGTCGTGGTTGTCGACATAGATCGCGCCGTCGGCAAGGATTACGTCCGTACTCGCAAGACTCTTCTTCACGCCTTGCTGCACGAGCAACTGTGAAATGCCGCCCATTCCCTTTTGCGTGGAAAAGCCGTGGTCCGATGTGATGAAAATGTTCGTTCGGTCTTGAAGCCCCTTGGCATTCAGCTCCGCGAGCACGCGGCCCACTTCTTCGTCCACGTGTTTCAGCGCGGCCAAGGTATCCGGCGTGCCGATACCGCGCACATGGGCCGTGTGGTCCGGATCGGTGATCCACAAGAACATCATTTCCGCGCGATGTTCGTCGATGCCGATGCGTATCAGTCCATCGACGATGCGCCGGCTTGCCGCCGCATTGGGTACTGCCTCTTCAGGCACGGGGCCGAGCAATTCGTCGACGTGCGCACGCGCTGACTCCGGAAGCACCAGTTCCGAATTGACGATGCCGCCGCCTTTCGCGCGCGGATTCAGCAGAAAAGACGACCCGCTCGAGCCCGAGCTCGCAACGAATATCTTCATTCCCGCGGAATCGAGTATCTCGCCGAGCGTTGGCGCCGTGACCACCTTTCCGCCGGTCGCGGCGTCGAGTTTCATCAGGTTCTCGGCACTACCGGTACTGAATCCTTTCTGCTTGTCAACCGCCGGTACGTAGATACCGTTCGACAGAATGCCGTGCCGCGCCGGATAGCAGCCTGTCGAAAATGTCGTCGAGTTCACGCGCGTAACGGTCGGAAAGACGGCATGGTGGTTTGTGCAGACAACGCCGTCTTCGCCGAGCGCGTGCAGGTTTGGCATGAGGTCTTCGCGCACGTAGTCCGGGCGAAGTCCGTCGATCACGATGACCAATGCCTTTGGCCCATCGGCTGCATGCGCCGCGCCCCAGAAGAAGAATGCGACCGCTGGAATAAGTGCGTAACAGTACCGCTGCATAGCCGCGTTACACCCGTAGATGATCGGCCTGCCAGTCTTTGACCAGCTTCTTGATGTCGTCGCTTCGCATGGACCGGTTCGCGAGGACCCGCTGCACCAGTTCCGGGAGCTCCGCATCCGACGCGAAACGCAAGCCGATTACGTGCGTCAGCTCGAGTTCTCCGATGCGCGCGGCGAGATCGGCGGGCAGAACGCGCTGCAAGCGCAATTGCGTTTCCAAACGTATGATTCGGTCCTGCAATCGCGTGGCATATGTGCGCATGCGAAACAATATCCAGACGACAGCAATCGCCATCAGTATCGGCGACGCAGACGCGACATGCGGGATGCCCGCGATCGCGGTGAGCGACAACAGCGCGGATGCAAGCGCCAGCACGGCGATCCACGTCAGGGCGTTGTCCATCGTTTTGTGGTTCGCATAATTCTGTGCGGGTCCTGCGGCCATAGCGGTACTCCTTCCGGTTGGCGGCTACGTGTCCAAGGGTTGGACGGGTTCCTCGAAGTAACGATGCAGCGTTCGAGGCAACGCATGATAGTCGATCGACGGCATCGATTCCCAAAATCGCCGCGCGTTGTATGTATTCCAGAACAGGACCGTTTGACCATCGAGCGCGCCGCGGCGCGCGTCGCCAATTAATGCGGCAAGCGCCTTGCCCGCGTACGTACCGTCCAACCGGATTCCTTCTGTGTCGTCGAGCGTCCGAACCGCTTTGACACCTTCGGGGGTATAAAGCGCGTAGCGTTCGCCAAAGTAGTCATCACGCCATTCAAGGCGATCTCGCGGTATCGACAGGTCCGGGATTGCCGCATTTGCTTGCCGCATGTACGCCACTGTACGCGTATACAAGCGCTCGAGCGCGGCGGGGTTTGCCATGTGCGTATCGATCACGCGCACGCAAACAACATTGGATTCACACCCCGTTAGCGCGAGTCCGATTAATAGTCCCACGGCCGTTCCCATCGATCCGACCGCGGTATAGATCCGGTCCGGCGGCGGCATCTGTCCCGCGCGAATCTGTTCGTCGAGTTCAATCACGGCGTTTACAATACCCATGATTCCAAGCGGCGACGATCCGCCTGCGGGTATGATCTGCGGCCAGGCGCCGCGTGTTAGGCGGTGCCGCGCGAGTTGGTATAACGTCCCAAACGTTGCCGCGAGCCGCGAGGGGTAGTGGTGAAGCTCGGCGCCACTGTAAAGCCCCATCAACAGATTCCGCCGTAACGCGTGTGAGAGCGGTTGTGGCAGCAAGGTCGAAATGGACCGCAACCCCACCTGCTTTGCGTAGATGGCCGTGGCCAGCGCGTGGTTCGAACCCGCGAAGCCAAAGGTCAGTACCTCGCCGCGCCCGTCGTGGAGCGCCTTTCCCAGCAGGAACTCCAGCTTGCGAACTTTGTTCCCGCCGTACACCGGACCGGATAGGTCGTCGCGCTTCACGTAGACGCGATCGAGTCCGATGGCCGCCCCAAAACGCGCGGCACGGTGAATCGGGGTTGGAAACTCGCCAAGTTCGGTGCAAGGCAGGCGCGATGCGAGCGTGGGATACCGGACGAGGAGCGGACGCGTCATGAGTAATCGTGGAAGAACATCTTGACGCGCTTCCACACAAACCACGTCAGCGCCCGGACGCTGGCGTCGTCCACGTCGATGAAGCGGACACCGATTCGCAGCGAACTCGACGGTTTTCCGTTGGAAAAATGCACGAGTTCGCCCTTGACCGAGATCGCGGGTTCGTCGGCGATTTGCAGCCGTATGCGCTCCCCGTATTCCATCTCCGGTAACGTGTCGCTTTCCATCAGTGCGCCGCCCGAACTGATATTGAGCAACTTTGCCCCAAATTGCGCGGGTGAGTCTTCCAACGCAACCGTCACGGCAATTTCCGTCGGCACTCGCAAGAACGATCGCAGTTCGTCGCAGTTCAGATTGGCGGACCGGAGCAGAACCAACTCGGTATGGTTGTCCGGCGCGGACGTAAGGAAGCGCGTGAAGTACGCCGCGATGCCCTGCGGCCCATCGAGTTCCACCACAATGCCGCGGGAATCCATCGAAAACCCGTCTTCAAGACACCGCATGCGCAACACGCGGTCACGCACGTCCAACAATTCGGCGGCGTATCGCTTACCGTCAATGCGCAACGCGCACTTTTTGCCCTTATCGAAAGAGACGTACACGTCTGAATTACCTCGGTGAATTCGGTAGCGCCCCTTGCCCCATTTGCGGCGCTTACGCATTATTAGCAGTAGTATACCATCCCCCGGCGCGCAATGCTACCTTGAATCGTACCCTATTTGCAGCGTGTCCGCGTGCGGCGATACGATCTACATGGAAGCACCGAAATGCCCCAGACGTCGTCGCGGGGGTTCGGAGGAGCGAGCAGTGGGCCAGAACCGGCGTGTCGGATACGTGGTGTCTGACTTGCATATGTTCTCCAAACGGTCCGATTTCAAGACCCACGAGCCGGCCATCTTCGAGCACGCGAGTCGCGCGGACATTTTCATACTGAACGGTGACACCTTCGACTTCCGTTGGACCACGCTGCCGACCATCGATCAGACGGTATACGAGGCCGTCGAATGGCTCCGAAAGCTCGTCGCCCAGTTTCCGCGCTGCGAGTTTCATTTCATCCTCGGAAACCACGACAACAACCAGGCGTTCATCGCGGCGCTGTCGAGACTCGTCACAAGCCTCGACAATCTCTCCTGGCACCCCTACTACCTGCGGTTGGGAGACACGGTGTTTCTTCACGGCGACGTGTCGGACAAGCCGATGATGGACGCGGCCGAGCTCGAGAAGCATCGCGAAGAATGGCTGCTCGACACACCGCGCCACCCCATCCTGCATTCGATATACGACATGATCTTGCACATCGGGCTGCACCGGATGGCGGTCGCGGCCAAGTATCCCAAGAAGCGCGTCGTGCGTCGGGTCCTGTCCTATCTCGACGATGTCGGCCTCACCAAAGACAATGGCATCCGGCACGTGTACTTCGGACACACCCACGGCGCCATGCAGAATTTCGAGTACGGCGGCATCTTCTTCCACAACGCCGGCTCCCCGATGAAGGGGCTTGAATTCAAGATTCTAAAGGTGGAAATCGTGGACGGCGGAACGAGCTAGTGGTTCCCGTCAATCGATTTTGTTGATGTTTGTAGCGCCCGGCCTCCGTGCCGGGCGGTATTCCACGTGACTGGGACCGCCAAATTCAAATGACGCAGACCACTAGAGTTCGCCCTGCAAGTCCATGTAGTGCATCCATGCGTAGTGGCGCAATGCGCGGCGGAATTCGCCCTGTTCTTCTTCGGACGCTGATGCGCGGAGGGCGTCGTAAAACCGTTTCCACGAAAAGTGCAGCACTTCGATGTCGTCGTCCGCGCGGACCGTCGCCATGCGATGGTGTTGGCCGTCGAAGTCGAACTGCTTCATTTCCCCAATCAACGCGGTGGGAATCACCGTCTTCATCAGGCCGTCCGCGCCCTCGATGACTACATTCCCCGAGAAAACGATGTACCCGTCGTCCGAAGTAGTGTCGTCGCGCGAGAAGAGCAAGGTCCCGCCGGAAAGTTCCTTGCGCTCGGAAACCTGGCGAAACGCCGTGACGGCGCGCGACCGCAGGTAATCGTCAAGCTCCAGCATGAACGGCAGGCCGCCAATTTCAGAATCGATATCGTACATTCGTCCCTCTCGAAACCGTTAGACCCGCACGTCCGATGCGGCGCCAAGCCTTCCCGCGTGCTTCAACAGCAGCGGCTGCGCTTCGTATTCCAGGAACTCGACGACCTGTTCCGGCGCGCGGCCTACGAACTCGCGAAGGTCGAGGACCTTATCCATCTCGCTTCGGGACATTCCAATGCGCGCATCCGCCGCGAGCCTATCCAGCAGATCATTCTCGCCGCCCTCCATTTTCACCTTGCGCGCGGCCGCCTGCGAATGCTGCCGTATGACCTCGTGCAGCGCCTGGCGATCGCCCCCGCGCTTTACGCAGGCCATCAGAATATTCTCCGTCGCCATGAACGGTAGTTCCGCGCGCACGCGGCGCTCGATCACGCCGGGGTACACGTCCGGCGCTTCGATGATGCTGAGATATAAATTGAGCGCCGCATCCGCGGCGAGAAAGGCCTCCGGAAGACTGATGCGGCGGATCGCCGAATCGTCCAATGTGCGCTCGAACCACTGCGTCGCGCTCGTCAATTCCGCGTGGAGCGGCGCAACCACCAGGAACCGGCCCAATGCGCACGCGCGTTCGGCCCGCATGGGATTGCGTTTGTACGCCATCGCCGACGATCCGATCTGCTTTTCGCCGAACGGCTCTTCCACTTCCTTCAGGTTCTGCAGGAGCCGCATGTCCGTGCCAAATTTACACACGCTCTCGCCGATTCCGGCGAGCACGCGCAGCACCTGGGAATCGACTTTCCGCGGGTACGTCTGTCCAGTCACCGCATACGCCCTGTCGAAACCCAGTTTTTCGGAGACTCGCTGTTCGAGTCGCTTCACCTTGTCGTGGTCGCCGTCGAACAGCGATAGAAACGAAGCTTGCGTTCCCGTTGTCCCCTTCACGCCGCGGCACCGCAGCCGCGCCATGGTGTGCTCGATGTCCTCGATATCAAAGACGAGGTCTTGCGCCCACAGACACGAACGCTTGCCTACGGTGACCAACTGCGCCGGCTGGTAGTGCGTGTACCCCAGCGTGGGAAGGTCCTTCCACTTCACGGCAAAGTCGCACAACGCCTTCAATACATTGACGGCTTTCGTCAACAGGATATCCAACCCTTCGCGCATGAGAATCAGATCGGTGTTGTCGCCGACGTAACAGCTCGTCGCGCCCAGATGGATGATCGGCATGGCCTTCGGAGCAACAAGCCCGTACGTATGCACGTGCGCCATCACGTCGTGGCGTAGCTCGCGTTCCAACTTCTCCGCCGCCGCGAAATCGATATCGTCCACGTGCGCGCGCAGTTCCGCGATCTGCTCGTCGGTAATCGGAAGGCCCAATTCCTGTTCCGCTTCCGCGAGCGCGACCCAGCACCTGCGCCACGTCGAAAACTTCTTTTGCGCGCCCCACAGTTGCGCCATCTCTTTCGTCGCGAATCGCTCGACCAACGGCGTTACGTACTCGGTGGACATCTCGGCTCATTCCCTTCCAAACAATTTGTCAAACTCACGGCGCCAGCGCTTCTGCAACGAATCGCGCGAAAACGCGCGCATCAACCCGAACATGAGCGGCCCACATTCCTTTTGCCGTTGAATGGCGATTGCGCTCGATGGCTCCAACTCTGTGACACGCTGATAGTAGAACAACGCCTGCTCGTAGAACTTCAGTTCGCGAAAGCAATCGCCAAGGCACAGCCATGTAAGCGACGCCCGCGGATGCTGGTGCGCCGCTTCAGCCAAATAGCCGGCCGCCAACGCGTATTGCTTCGCATCCAACAGCACCCAACCCGCCAGAAACGCCGGTTCCCACGCATTCTGCGCGAGCCGCGTCGCCTGTTCAAACAAATCGAGTGCGTCCCCTCTAAACCCCACGTCCATGCGCAGCAAGACCTCGCCGCGGACACACCGCGCGTACCACGATTGGTCGGCGTCAACGCTTACGTCCGAGAACTGCATGGCTTCGTTCAACCGGCCCAGGTGCGCCAACACCAGCGCGCGCGAGGCGTACAGCACCCGGACCTGCTTATGGCTCTCGTGGGCTTCAAGAGAGGTGGCATCCGCTTCTTCTACGCGACGCGCTCGGACAAGCGTGTCCACCAGTTCCACCCACGCATCGTAGTGGTGATCGTCGAATCCCACCGCGCGGCGGTAAAAGTCCGTTGCCGCCTTGAAGTGTCCGGACTCCCGCATGCCGCGCGCGGCGCGGTAGAACGACGGCGCGTCCTTCGGCATGGTGACTGGCTCGATAGGCGCTGCATGTGTTCGGGAATTCGGCGCGGCGAATCCCGGCGTGCTGTCCAGTTCGAGCCAGTCGAACCTATCCATCCGCGGTCACCGAGCCCTGTCCGCCTTGCGCCGTCGACACGGGCCGTGAGCGCGTGCGCGCCCATTCGCGCAAATCGGTGATGCGCTCGCGCATGGTCTTGGACAGCGGCACCGTTTCCCGCAGACTCACTAGGATGTCTTCGGTCGTGACGTCGCGTCCCGCAAAGAAACTGTCGTGCATGGCGGAAACGATCGCCTGCTCGATCTCCGCGCCGCTAAAACCTTCCGCTGATTTGGAAAGTACGCTCAAATCGAACTTCGACGGCTCCCGTCTCAATTTCGCCAAATGGATCGCGAAGATTTCCGCGCGCTCGAACTCGCCCGGCAAATCAACGAAGAATACTTCGTCGAACCGGCCCTTGCGCAGCAATTCCGGCGGCAGTTCCTGCACGTCATTCGCGGTGGCCACTACAAATACCGGCGCGGTCTTTTCTTGTATCCAGGTCAGGAACGTGCCGACGACACGCGCGGTTGTACCCGCGTCGCTGCTGCCCGATCCCTGCACACCGGAGAACGCCTTTTCGATTTCGTCAATCCAGAGGATTACCGGCGCGACACTCTCCGCGATTTGCACCGCCTTGCGCATGTTCTGTTCCGAACTGCCGATATACCCCTGGAAGATCATGCTCATATCCATGCGAAGCAGCGGAAGCCGCCACTCCGCGGAGATCGTCTTCGCGAGCAGGCTTTTGCCGCACCCCTGCACGCCCATGAGCAGAATACCCCGCGGTTGGGGCAGTCCGTATTCGCGCGCCTCGGGACTGAACGCACGCACTCGCTTGCACAGCCAATCCTTCAGCGAGTCCATTCCGCCCACGCCCGCGAGATTCTCCGTTACTTCGTAAAATTCCAGCAGGCCGGACTTCCGAATGATTTGACGCTTCTCCGCGGCGACGGCCTTCACGTCGTCGCGGTCGAGGACCTTGTCGAGAACGATTGCATGCGCGAAGGCGTTCTCGGCTTCGCCCAGGGTCAGCCCCATGGCGGCCTTCACCATCGCGTCGCGGTCGGCGCCTGAAAGGCGCACATCGAATTTCTTGTTGGCTTCGCCGGAGCGAATCGTATGTTCAAGCAGATCGCTCAAGTCCTGATACGACGGCAACGGCATATCGACGATCGTGATTGCCTTTTCCATCTCCGGCGGTACCTTCAACGTAGGCGAAAGGATGATAACCGTCTTGCGGCTGCGCCGCAGCGCGGACGCCAAATCGCGCAACTGACGCACAATCTCCGGAGTTTCGAGGTAGGTATGGAAGTCCTTGAGAATGTAGATGCCCGAGACATCGGCCTGGAGGATTTCGTTCAACACCGCCAAGGGCTCGCGCAAACGCTTCGCCGATGTCCGGTTCTCCGGCGAGCCGTTCATCGACCGCAATCCGTCGGTAATGCTCCACTCGAACAAGTATTTCTTCATGTTCGCGGCAAGATCGATCAGCAACCGGCGCGCCCGGTCCTCTTCCCACGTCACAAGATAAAGCAGCGAATACCGTGCCCGGATTAGTTCTTCCAGCTCTCGAACGAATTGAACGCTCATGCCACCGGCGCGTCTTGGTGGGCGAGCGAGTAGCCGCTGTACGTCGCGACCGCAGCAACGGCGGTTACCGGATTTGTGCGTTGTGCAAATATGCCGCCGCCGAGCAGGAAGGTGCAGGCGTCCTGCGGCGTCTCTGCGTCAAACGCACCGCACCGCGCCTCCGAGATATCGTTCTCTTCGTAGGTCGCGACATAGAAGAACGTGCGCGGACTCAGCGGCATGCGGCATACGTTTAGCCCATCTTCACGGACCGTCGCCAGCCAGCCCGTCTGATTTGTTCTATCGACAACTGCACATATCCGCGGCGTGTTGTAGCTGTCATGCTCGTAGTCCAGCGCGATCAGTGACAACGCCAGCGCGTCGCGCACCGGCATGCCCGCGTCAATCTTCTGCGCGATGGGGTCCGTCTGGCTGCCGTTCGTCAGCACGGCGACTTCGCCGTCGCGCACGATCCGTGCGCAGTTGTACGCGATGTACGGGTTCTTCTCGACGTCCGACTCGTGGCCCGGCTTCGGAATGATGCTCACTGAATGCTCGCGCGCCACGGCCCGCCGGTTTGGAAACGATCGGCTCGACACGCGGTATCCCGCGCATACCCGCCCCGACGGCGTTACCCCGACACAGACAATTCGACCTACGTACAACATGCTGCTACCCCTGATTCCCCACAACCGGTTACCGGCATTTTAGCGGTTTATGGCCCGAACTTGCGAACAACAGGCGGGCCCTGGAACCGGGCGGATTAGCACGAGTACACCGGACTATAATGAGAATCGGACGCCGAAACGCTTCCCGGTTCCGCCCGAGGTACCACACGTGCGACTGCAACCCGCAACCATGTTCACTGCGCTCATCCTCGCGATGGGTTGCGCCACGCCGGATTCCATGCACAGGGTGTCCGCGCGTGGTCTGTCCCGCGCGCGACTTGAAATGACGGAGTCCGAAGTTCGGAAAGCGGTTGGAAAACCCGGCGAACCAATCTTCAAAGTGGCAAGCGATCACGACTACGTGTGCAGGAAGTTCGTCTCGGGCGCGAACGGCGTTCCATATTACTTCCTTTGGGAAGACGGAAAGTTGGCATCGGTGAAATCCGCGGAGGATTGCCGGTTCTTGGAACGGACGAGCGGCTCAGTCGTCGGATGCGTTTCGCTCCCGCATGAGCACGGGTTTGCCGAACTGTTGTCGCCATTTACTCCCCCGCGCGGGCCGGAAACGTTTGACTACGCCGCGGCTAAGTCCGGATTCCAGTCGAAAGCCGATCGCGCGAAGCAAACGCGCGCGGAACTGCTCATGTGGAGTCCCATCATTGTTTTGTCGTTACCATTCTTGCCGCTGTCCGCCCCTGCGGAGGCGTACGATAACGCGGCAACGGTAGCGGCATATTCACGAGCATACCGCGTCGAGCCGGGGATGGATGAACAACAGGTCGAGAAACTGATCGGAAAACCGGACCACGTTCTCGGTGATACTGTAAAGTACGGCGTGTACACCTACCACTACCGGCCAGCGGATGGGGAATCGATGTACATCTCGATTGGCTGGCGAGGTGGACAATCCGAGTGGGTTCGGTTTCGGTACAACGCGAGTGCGGAATATACGGGCGCCGAAGCGCCGGAGGACTGAGTATGCGGCTCAACCCTTCGGGCCAATCGCCGACCAATCGCGCTCACTGTGACTTAGGCGCCATTTCCGCCGGCACGAGCGGCAGTTCTTCCCATTCGCCCCAGGCGTCTTCGCTCTTTTCCCAGCGGCGCAGGAACCGCTGCACGCGTGGTGTGTCCGCAATCAATAGAGTCGAGTCGCCTTCCGCGATGTGATCGATCCACAAGTGCCCTTTCTCGCGGCGCTCCTTCGCCCAGGCGTGGTCCATCGTCCGCATGCGAAGCACCTTGTCGCGGACTTCGACCTGATAAAAGATGTGGACAGGCGTCGTGTAGTACATGAAAGGCGCCAGTATCGGTCCGATCTCCTCTTTCTTCTCTTCCGGAAAGGACTCGAAGGCGCTTTCGACCAGGGTTACATCCATGTAGTTCGTCTTCCCGATTTCGGCGAAGTGGGCGATTCCCGTAATGGGCACGCCATCTTCCGTAAACGTGAAGAGGTACCCATCGCCTTGACGAGCGAACGAAAACTGTTCCCCTTCGTCTTCGCCCTTCCATGTCCCCTCGAGGGCGGGCATCGAAATCAGGTCCTCATCCGTATAGATTGGGCGCAGCGACCGGACCATGCAGCCGGACAGCACCAGCGGCAGCACCAGCACGATCGGCATAAGCACTCGTGACATAAGCCCCCCTTTCTCCGCGATGACACTTTCCGTATCACAACTGTACCACAATTCTGAATACCCCCACAGGCACAATGGTTTCGCCACGGCGAATGCGGTCTGGGCGAGGCAAGGGGCACAAGGAGGAAATCCCGCCAAAACATCAAAAAACGTGGAGATTATCCAGCATCGCAGGCGTCCGCTGGCGGAAGAGCGATGCCGATACGCGGCCGTTCGGCTAGCCCAAGACTTCCGGGTTCACGCAGTTGGGCGGGCGCTCCCCCCGCAGGCGGGCGATGATGTTCGTCGCGGCAATGGTCGCCATCTTCCCGCGGGTCTCGAGCGTGGCGCTGCCGAGATGAGGCGCAATGACAGCGTTCTCGCAGGCGTAGAGGCCTTCGTGGAGTGCAGGTTCATGCTCATAAACGTCGAGCCCCGCACCCGCAATCTCTCCGGTGCGCAAAGCATCAACCAATGCCGCTTCATCGACCACTGGACCGCGCGAGGTGTTGATGAGGTACGCGGTCTTCTTCATCAGTTTGAATTCTTGCGAGCCTATCGCGTGGGTTGTCTCAGGCGTGAGCGGACAATGCACGCTAAGAAAGTCGGATTCGGCAAGCAGTGTGGCCTTATCAACTGGACGTGTGTGGAACTCGTGTTCGAGTTCTGGATCGACGGGATCGCGTGAGGTGTAGAGAATCCTCATGTCAAACGCGCGCGCGCGGCGAGCCACTGCTTTTCCAATGCGCCCGAAACCGAAGATGCCGAGCGTTTTCCCGAACACGTCCGACCCGAGCAACTGCATCGGCCCCCAGCCTGACCATTGCCGCGCGCGGACCATGCGCTCGCCTTCGCCAATGCGCCGCGCCACCGCGAGGATCAGCGCAAACGTGAGATCGGCGGTCGTCTCCGTCAACACGCCCGGCGTATTGGTAACGGGAATCCTGCGCGCCGTCGCCGCCGGCACGTCGATGTTGTTGTATCCCACTGCAAAGTTCGCGACGATCTTGAGTTGCGGTCCCGCGGCGTCGAGCACTTCCCCATCGATCTTGTCCGTGAGGATCGGCAGTATTGCGTCCGCACCCTTCACTCCCGCGAGCAATTCCTCCCTCGAGATAATGCGGTCTTCGGGGAAGATGTCGACGCTGTCCTCTCGGAATGCGTCGTACAGCAAATTGAGACCGGCATCGGGTACCTGGCGTGCGACGAAAATGCGCATGAATTCAAATCTCCTGGAATGCGCCCGACAAAACCACCAGTTGACAGCATGTTGTCAATCCGATTTCGGACTGATATCCTGAATCGAAGAGGTTTCACCTTATGGATTGGCGAGAATACATCGAACAACGACCCGATGTCATGCTGGGCAAGCCGGTAATTAAGGGGACGCGCCTGACCGTGGAGCTTATATTGGATAAACTCGGCGGTGGCGTTGATCTGGCCGAGTTGCTCGATTCGTACCCTCAGTTGCGCCCCGAGCATGTACAAGCGGCCCAGGCTTTTGCCGCGGATTACATTGGATTTGATGAAACTATTTGGACGAATGACCGCGTGGGATGAAAATCCTGGCCGACGCCAACATCGAAGGCGCCTTGGTTAAGTGGCTGCGCGCTAAACAGGTTGACGTGCTTTGGGCGTGCGAACTGCCAGATGGGACGCCCGACACCGCTTTGGTGGAGCGCGCTAATTCAGAGCGGCGAATCCTTCTTACGTATGATCGCGACTTTGGCGATCTGGCGATACGCCAGCGATTGGCGATTACCGGCGTGGTCCTGCTTCGATTCAAGCCAAGAAAAGTGGTGCCACGACTCGCGCTACTACAGAAACATTGGCCTAACATCGAACAGCGTGCGCTAAATCATTTCATGGTCGTTACTGACTCGACGATTCGGGTTCGGCCACTTGTTTGAGCATTAAACGAGTCTCCACGCCCGATCCAGCGTTCGCTTCGACCCGGCGATAATCGCTTCGGCGCTTTCGCCAGCCATTGGCTTCACTTCAAAACTCAAGATGCGACGGTTCTTCGTCGACAGGTAGCCATTATCCAGCAATGCGCGGAGGTAGTCGGCCAACTCTTTTACATCGTTGCGAGTTCCGGGTGCGCCGAAGCGGGGATGGTTGTCACCGTAAGCCGGGTGCGCGGGATCGTCCATCGCGCAGTTACCAATGTGGGCGTGGACGAGGTGATCGCCGGCGAGTTTGATCGCCTCCGCCGAGGTCTCGTACTGCAGCGGCAGGTGGCTGAGATCAAGCATGATGCCGAAATCGGGATACTCCCTGCGGACTTCCTTCGAAACGTCCACCGCATCCGAATTCGGGCCGATGAGGCAGTTCTTTCCAAACGGCACCTGATCAAAAGTCTCCAAGACGAGCGGCAACCCTTTTGACTTTGCATATCCCGCGAGCTGTTTGAGCGAATCCGCAAGACGCTGCAACGCCGCTTGCTTATCTGTGGTGACCTTGCCGCTTAGCACGGCAACGCCCTTGCAGCCGAGTTCATGCGCCTGATCAATCCCGGACTTGACCGCGTCGATAGCTTCCTGACGCTCGGCGGTATCGGCGTGGTTCAGGTCGAGTCCGCCGCCGAGAAGAATTGGTTGGGCGCCGAAGCAGAGATCGATGCGGGATTGTTCGGCGATGGCACGGACCTTCATGCGCGTATCGCTATCCTTGATACGCGTGATCTCAATGACCTCGAAATAGGGATCGTTCGCGATGAGCGAGACGCTCTCGAGTACGGGACCCTCGCCACCCATGCAGGCGGGGTAGGCCATGAAGTGCACGATGCCAACGCGGGCGTAATCGTGGATCGATCCGTTCATTGACTACACCACGTACGTCGTGGCGCTCGTCGTACCGCCGCGGCCGGTCCAGTTGGTGTGGTAGAACTCGCCGCGCGGTTTGTCGACGCGCTCGTAGGTGTGTGCGCCGAAGTAGTCACGCTGCGCTTGTAGAAGGTTGGCCGGCAAACGGCCCGTTCGGTACGCGTCGAAGTACGAGAGGGCGCTGCTCATCGCCGGCACCGGGATACCGACGTTCACCGCCGTGCTGACGACGCGCCGCCACGAGGGCTGCGCCTTTGTGACGGCGTCGGTAAAGAAGGGATCGAGCAGGAGATTGACAAGGCCGGGGTTCTTGTCGAACGCTTCTTTAATCTTGCCAAGGAACGCCGAACGGATGATGCAGCCGCCGCGCCACATCAGTGCAATGCCGCCGTAGTTCAGGTTCCAGCCGTACTCCTTGGCCGCCGCGCGCATGAGTTGATAGCCCTGCGCGTAACTGACGATTTTCGAGGCATACAGCGCGTACTTGAGGTCTTCGACGAACGCCGCCTTGTCGCCAGCGAATTGCGCAATATGCGGATGCAGGATTTTCGCCGCCGCAACGCGCTCTTCCTTGATCGCGGATATGCAGCGGGCAAACACCGCCTCGGAAATCAGCGTCAACGGTTGGCCGTGATCAAGTGCTTCAACCACGGTCCATTTGCCCGTGCCCTTCTGCCCCGCGGTATCGAGAATGATGTCGACGGTGTAGTGTCCGTCTTCCTTGTGCGCGAGGATGTCGCGCGTGATTTCGATGAGGTAGGAGTCGAGCTCGCCTTTGTTCCATTCCGCGAACACGGCGTGCATTTCGTCGTTGTGCATACCGAGGCCGTGGTGCATGAGATGATACGTCTCGCAGATCATCTGCATGTCGCCGTACTCGATGCCGTTGTGCACCATCTTCACGAAGTGGCCGGCGCCGCCTTCGCCGACCCAGTCGCAGCAGGGCTCGCCCTTGTCGGTTTTCGCTGCGATGCTCTGGAAGATTGGCTTCACGTGCTCCCACGCCGCGGGCGATCCCCCCGGCATGATCGACGGTCCCTTCAACGCGCCTTCCTCGCCGCCGGAAACGCCGGTTCCGATGTAGAGCAGCCCCTTGCTTTCGACGTGCTCGACGCGGCGAATCGTGTCGGGGAAATGCGAGTTGCCGCCATCCATGATAATGTCGCCGGGTTCGAGATGCGGCAGCAGAAGCTCGATGAAGTCGTCGACCGCCTTGCCCGCCTTCACGAGCATCATCACCTTTCGCGGGCGCTTGAGGCTTTTGCAGAACTCTTCGATGCTGTGGCACCCAATAAACTTCTTGCCTTTGCCGCGGCCATTAATGAAGTCATCGACTTTCGACACAGTGCGGTTGAACACAGCCACCGTGAACCCCTTGCTCTCCATGTTGAGCACGAGGTTCTCCCCCATCACCGCCAACCCAATCAGACCAATATCCGCTTGCGACATTTATACTCACTCCCCAGTAAACTGATATGAACTAACTCACTCGGCGATAGCAGATGTTGGAACGCGTCATCGCAGCAATCGCCTTGGCGGTTATGCTGCAACGCACAGCCACGCTCCGTGACCTCATTTCTTTTTCCCACCGGATTTTTTGCGAGCAGCGTCGGAAACACGAATGAGTAGCCGCAATGCTTCGTTGACAGATTTAGCGCTTGGAAAGGACTTCGCAACGTCCGGTTCGAGCACGACCATGACTTGGTCGCCTGTAAATCGACTGGAATACTTCCCGCGAACCCCGCATCGAAAGTCGTATTCGCCAAGCATATCGTCATCTACAGTTTTAGCTGCTTTCCTCATATCGCTTTCTTTCGAGCCGTGTTGCGCGCCGCGCGCTAATAATCCGAATCCGATCTCTATCATCCGTATGCACGACAACGAGCAACCGCCGCCGCGTCGATACACCTATTGTAATGAATCGTTGCTCGCGATCCGAATGCATCGGGTCCGGAACCGTAATCGATAGCCTATCACGAAAGACACCCGCCGCCTCGGAAAAATCCACGCCATGTTTTGCCAGGTTCGACGTCGCCTTGGACGGGTTCCATGCGAACAACGGCTCCATGCGTGCTTACTTTCTGAGGGCCTGCAAATCGTACGCTGGCAGTTTCTTCTCCGCGAAAAACGGCTTGAACTGAGTAAAACGTTGCCGGCCGTTTACGACAGGGACGCTGGCCCAGTCCTCGCCGATGAGGGGTTTTGCATAGCGTACGAAGTCGTCGGTGACGTCGATCTTGTTCGGCGCGATCCACTCTTTGGGAAACGTGCGTTCGGAGTTCGCGACCTTTTCGAGCGGCACCTTGTCGTACGTGACGTTGTAGATCACACCCGATTGACGCAGGATTGTCGCCATCCAGCCGTTTTCGCCCGACTCCGCAATGAGCGCCGCCTTCTGGCCCACCTTGTAAGCCTCATCGAGATCGACAATCGATGCGTACGCCGCGGTCATGCGCTGGTCAGTACCGGATACCTGCCCGCGCGCTGCGCCGGGCACTGGCAAGCCCCTGTCATTGAGCATCGCGACGACCTGCGCCTGCACGCTCATTTTTGCAGACCCATATACTTTGTGCCCAAAACTATCGAGCGCCTCGCCGCCTTCAACACCCAGTTCGAAACCTTCGCTCACGACGACGATGCAGCGTCCGTCCTTTTTCAACTGATCATTAATGAGATCGCACATTTCCTCGGCAGACACGCCGGACTCCGCCATATAAATTTGCAGTGGCATCTCGCGTTTCGGATCGGCCAGGCGCGCCGCGGCGGGTATGTATCCGATCTTGCGCCCCATAGCCTGCAACACGAGAACGGGATCAGCCGGACACGACCCGCCGTTTTCCTCATTCGCATTTTGCACGGCCGCCATCCAATACCGCGCTACGCTGCCGTAACCCGGCGTGTGGTCAATCAGCTTGAACTCGGAATCGCCGACGTCATTGTCGATCGTCTTTGGCACCCCGACCGCAACGAGGTCGAGTCCCTTCTCATGAGCAAGCACCGACACCTTGTGGCAGGTATCCATCGAGTCGTTGCCGCCGGTATAGAAAAAATAGCCAATGTTGTGCGCCTTCATGACGTCGATGACGCGCGCGAAGTCCTCTGTCTGCTTCGCTTTCAACTTGTACCGGCACGTGCCAATGGACCCTGCCGCGGGCGTGTACCGCAACAACGCGATCTCTTCCTCAGGCTGCGCGGAGATATCGAGCAACTCCTCCTTTAAGACGCCCTCGATTCCATGCCATCCCGCATAAATCTTCCCAAACTTGTCCGGGAACATCTTGCACGTATCGATAATCCCCCGCAGCGAACTGTTGATAACCGGACTCGGCCCACCCGACTGGGCCACAATGACGTTTTTTGCACTCATCAGTACTGCCCCACGTTTACTTGATCGAAGTTCGCATCACCGAATGCGAAGACTCGTTTCGCCAACTATCCAAGTTTGCCCCTGAATGTTCGCTTCATAAAAAAATGGAAGAATTCCCCGGATCGTGGCTAAGACGCTTTCCTTGCCCGGCCCCACGCGCAACACAACGATTCCAACAGACTCGGTGGAAGGATAACGTTTCGTGTTCTCAAAATCGCGGTCGCACGCAAATAAGGTGCGCCCCTCCGCGGCACATACCCGCAGGATGTCCGAGTCAATTGCGCCGGACAACCCCTCTTGGCCGACCGTCATGACATCGTGGAATTCGGAACGCAACAGCACCGCAGCTTCGATAGGCAGATTCTCGTCGAGTTTGAGGTCCACGGAAGCAGGTTAGCTGATAGGAATAAGCACTTGATCACGGGCCAATTCCGCGGCATAGCCGATAGCGGCACGAACATCCTCCAGTGTCAATGGGGGATATGACTTTACGATTTCCTCGGGCGACTCCCCATCCGCAAGATTGTCCAACACGACCGTCACCATGATTCGGGTCCCCTTAATGCAGGGTTTTCCGTGGCAGACCGCCGGGTTTACACTGATTCGTTCTTGCCAATTCATTCTGGTTGCTCCACACACTCTCGCATTAAATATAGCACGAGCCGCGATCAGCCCGCATCCTCTCTAACCCGATCTGCGAACACCTTGGACGTGGGGGCAATTTCCCGCGGCGAACCGTTCCTGGCCGGACTCGGCACGCTCAATTTGGCCGCGATTCCTTTTTTTGGCACGCGACCCACTTTTTTCGGATCGTGAAAGTATACCCACCAACAGACTGCGCGAAAACCGCGCGAACGCAGGCCAAGTTAAACTACAGCAGATACGGCGGCCGAAGGCGCGGGACTTTCCACTCCTAGCTTGTACAAGACCTCTCCGGCGCGCTCGACAAGCAGATATCCTTCATGTTCGCGGTTGCGCCATTGCTCCGGGTCGATGGAGCGCCAATCGCGATAGCCCAGGTTGATGGCGCGGCATTCGGCTTCGGGAATTGATGTGGCCAGCGTCACCTGCACGCGGCATTTTTCCACGCCGTCTTCATATGTGCCGATGCCGCGGACGTGCGTGGAGTGCGCGAGAATACCGCCCGGAATGTCGGCAAACTTGTCCATCTGCGCGAGGAAATAGTCGCGTGTGTGGTAACCAATTCGCTTGATAAGTTCACCATGTGTGATGCTGATTTCGCGGATGTGCGGGCCGTAGATGATCAACTCGCCGCCGTCCGCGACGACCGGTTCCAGCTTGTACATGCACTTGCCCGCCACCCAAATCTCGTCGTACATCTCCGGGGCCATCGCGAGCACGCTTTTGAATGGCTTGTCCTTGTACACGATGTGCGTCTTCGCAGATAAATCTGCGGCGGCAGACCACGCCTCCTCCGGTGCGCCATAGAAGATGCCGTGGCAGTCCTTGCCCATCACATTGAGACAGAAGCAGCGCTTTTCCACCGTAATCATGGACGCGGCCGTATCCACGACGGCGCGGACGGGCGTGTATTTCGCGCCGTTTATTATCGGGTTCGTAATCAGTGCGCCAAGCCAGTGGAATACATTTAGCAGTTCCTCGCCCGCGACACCGGGAAAGAAATACTTGTTGCCGCCGCTAAAGCCAACGACCTCGTGCGGAAACACCGGCCCGACGATACAGACGAGATCGTAGTCGAGCACCCGCTTGTTAATCGTGACCGGCACCGTCTCGCGCAAGAGACCGTCGGAAATCTCGGCGAGTTGCTCCTCGGCGAGATCACCGATGTGCGCGAGCATCGCCGGATTCTTCCACTCGTGATTGAAGATTCCGACGTCGCGATACACGCCGGCCCGTTCTTCCGCGCTAATTCCAAGCATTCTGTAAATCGCATCGTCCGGCATCGGCGGGTGCGTCCCGAGCGCGATGAGGTAGTCCATCTTCGCAACTCGGGCATGCAACGTGTCGTACAGCGCGCGAAACATGGCCGGCATCGGCATGCTGCGCGTGGAGTCAGGAACGATAAACAACGCACGTTTGGCGTCTACTCGTTCGTGCTCGAAGGCATCTTGGACGAAGCGCGCCAATTGCTCGGCAGAAAGCGCAGAGTTCCGTTGTATTAATTGGCGCATTCGTGACAATCCAAGACTGCTCTTCGACCCATTATACGCCTGTCAGCGGTCCGTGCGAGTTTGCTGACGGGACGCTCATGAGGAGAACCCCAGGCTTTCGAGCGTCTTGCTCAACACCGCGTTTTTGGGATCGACGACCGCCCTCGTGTTGTGGAATTCGCGCCGCCGCGGGTACTCCTTGCGGAGCCGGTCGAAGTACGGTCCGCGTTCCGCGGCGGGCATCGTTAGCAGCGCCCGCATCCGAGCGTCGTCCTCCAAAATGTCGTAGACGCTGCAAACCGTCGCTGCCAACTCGGATTGAATGGAACGCGCCGTGCCATTCGCGTGCACTTCAGGCACATCGGGCGCAGGCAAAAGCGGCGCGGGGTCCCACGTGGGCGTGACGCCGAGAAAAGCACAGGCTGCCTCGTAGATTTGCCGCGTACCGTTCACCTTGCCGTCGAACGAGTACCCGGCGATGTGCGGCGTCGCGATGGCGCAGTTCGAGAGCAATTCGAGGTCTACGTCGGGCTCGCTTTCCCACACGTCGAGCGCGGCCGCGCCGATCTTGCCCGATTCGAGCGCGACGCGCAGTGCGTTCCCGTCACACACCGCGCCCCGCGACGTGTTCAGTATCAGCGTACCGGTCTTACACCGCGAAAAGAAGGCCTCGTTCAGCAGGTGATATGTCGCATCGGGTCCGGACTTCGTGAGCGGCACGTGCGCCGTGATGATCGAACAGTTGAAGATTTCCTCAAGCGGACGATACGTGTCGTCACGTGTTTCGCGTTCGAGCGGCGGATCGTTTAGCACGACCCTCATCCCAAGCGCGCGCGCCTTCTGTGCGACTCGCTTGCCGACGTTGCCGTGGCCGATGATACCCAGCGTACGGTCCCATAACTTAAACCCGCGCGTTTCCGCCAGCACGAGCAGAGAGGCGGTGATGTACTCCGCCACACTGTTTGCGTTGCAGCCCGGGGCACTGGCGTAGGCAATACCGCGTTCTTTCAGGTACGCCTCATCGAGATGGTCCGTCCCGATCGTCGCCGTCGCCACAAAGCGCACGCGCGATCCGTCCAACAGCGCCGCGTTCACCCTCGTGATCGAACGCACCATCAGCATGTCCGCGTCGCGAACATCCTCCTGGGAAATCGCGCGCCCCGGCCGCAGGATAACATTACCGAGCGACTCGAATGCGTCACCGCCGTAAGGAATATTTTCGTCGACAATAATTTTCAAGTGGAGCGGGCTCTACGGGAAGTGCCGATAGATATCTTTGCGGTGCAAGCAGCGTACGAAGACAACGTCTTCTCCAATTGCGCGTATGCCGATACGGAATTCGCCAACTCGAATTCGAAAAAGGTTTGCGCTTGCCTGCAACTTCTTCACCCCAGTGACTTCATCCAGATTATTGGCTGCCTTAACGGCGTCGATTACCTCGGACACGCGTTCTCGAATACTACGGTCATTCAATTTTTCAAGGTCTCTTGTAAAACTTCGTCGAAATTCCGCCTTCACGACGTCTCGCCCAAAATCCTTCGCACTTCCTCTTCGTCGACAGGGTCTGTTTCCAGACCTTCGCGGATGGCTTGTGCAAGACCAATCTCTTCGACAACGTCCTCGATGATGCCCCTGAATAATTCGGGGTTTTCCGCCAACACTTCTGGAAGTGCCGACTTAATCGCTTCTTTTAGCTGTCCCTCGCTCGCTGGGGTTGCCATAGCTGCCTCCTCGATCTTACATACGTAACTCTATCACAGATTGTGCACAGACCGCTTCTCTGTTTCGCGTTGCAGAACTGACAAGAATACGAAGATGACAAGCTTGCGCGTCAGAAGCCTAATTCTTCCACGGCGGCGTATCGGGCAGGAACTTCTCAAACTCGTGAATCAATCCCGCCTCGTAGTCCCCTGCATAGGTGCCGTGGAAGAACCGATCAAGTCCTTCCTCGTATAGCCGCTGCCACGACGTTTCCTCTTCGCCTGGGTTAATCGGGAAAAACAGCGCATTGTTTCCTCGTGCAGCCTTCATGTCGCCGGGGGCATCGCCGATCATGAGAATTTTCGACTTGTCGTAGCGGCCCTCGGACGAGAAACGGATGTGCTCCGTTTTTGATCCCATTTCCTGGCCGGCGATCGCGAAAACGTACTGCGCAATCCCCTGCTCTTCCCACTCGCGCTGCAGGGCTTCGGTCGGCGTCTGCGAGCAGACCACCATGTCCGCCTTGCTCTGCGCCTTTTGCAGGCACTCGCGCACGAACGGAAACGGCGGCAAGCCTTCCTTCACGATGTCCGCGACCGTCGCGTTCACCGCCTTGCTCCACGCGAGCGTGCGATGCATGTCCGCGTGATCGTGCAGCTCGCAGTATTTCGCGAGGACAGGATTTCCCATCTTCGTTTCCGTCTCCACCCACTTCCGCAAGTTTGGGATGTCCGGCGCCTTCCATCCGCGCTGTTGCACCTTGTCCCATTCGCTCAACAAGTCGAAAGTCATCACCAGCGCGGGGAAGCGGTTGATGCCGCGCCATTTCGAGTAAAGATTGACGAACTCCGCCGCGGCGCGCGCGTACTTCGAAATGGGCTGGAGGTCCCAATGTTTGATGATGTTCGGAATGAAGCATTCCTTATGTTTCACCTCCATCGTATCGAACGCGCACCCGTCCGAATCGATGGCGATCAGGAATTCGTGCGATGGCTTATGACCCTTCAGGACAGCAACGGGATCGGACATGGAACCTCCTATATTAGCGCGCGCACCCCACGCGCAAAGCGGTAGTTTAGCGCATCGCGATAACCGAGTTGTAGCCGTGGGAAGCAGCGGTGTCAGCGTGTTACACTCCGCCGATGAAATTCGAGAATCGCACCGTCCCTGTCGCCTTGTCCGCCGCCGCCGCGCTCTTATTGCTTCAGGCCACCGTGCTCTATCTGTTCGGGCAGCCGCCGATTTGCACCTGCGGCTACGTCAAAGCGTGGGAAGGCGTCGTGAAGAGTTCGGGCAACTCCCAACACCTGACAGATTGGTACACGTTTTCGCACATCATTCACGGACTCGCCTTCTACGGTCTGCTGACGTGGGCATTTCCGAAAATGCCGGTGGCGTGGCGGTTCGCCGGCGCCGTCGGGCTCGAAGCGGGTTGGGAAATCTTGGAGAACACGCCGATGGTAATAAACCATTACCGCAAGCAGGCGCTCGCGCAAGGTTACGTCGGCGACAGCATCATCAATTCTGTGTGCGACAACCTGTCCATGATCGCGGGTTTCGCCTTCGCGTGGCGCGCCCGCGTGTGGATGACGGTGGGTCTTGTCGCTGCCTTCGAACTGTTCACACTCGCCTGCATCCGCGACAACCTCACCCTCAACATCATCAATCTCATCCACCCCATCGACGCCATCGGACGTTGGCAGGCAGGCGGGTAATCCGCGTTCAGCGGTTACACGCCTGAAAACGCGGAGAAGCCGCCATCCACAGGGATAATCGTTCCGGTAACAAAGCGCGACGCATCCGACGCGAGCCACACGGCCGCGCCGACCAAGTCGCCGCTGATCCCGAAATCGCCCATGGGCGTGTGATCGATGATTTGTTGGCCGCGCTCGGTGAGTTCGCCCGTGCGATCGTTGGTCAGGAGGAATTGGTTCTGCGCGGTGAGGAAGAACCCGGGTGCGATCGCGTTCACACGCAGCTTCGATTTGCAGTCCCGAGCAAGGTACACCGCAAACCACTTCGTGAAATTGTCCACCGCCGCCTTCGCTGCGCTGTATCCGACGATGCGCGTAAGCGGCGTAGTTGCAGCCATCGAGGAAATATTAACGATCGACCCACCCGCTTCGTTCTGAACCATGCGTTTGCCGAATACTTGGCACGGCCGCACAATCGCGGCGAGAAAATTGAGGTCAATGACCCGTTGCATCGCGTCCGGCGTAATGTCGAAAAAGGAAAGTTCCGGAGATGTCGTCGCTTCTTTCAGGTTCCCCCCGACACAGTTCACCAGAATATCGACCTTGCCAAACTCCTTGAAAACCTCGTCCGCGAACGATTCGACCGCGCCGGGCTTGGTGATATCGAGTTCGTAGCCGACGGCGTGCCCGCAGGTTTCCCGCATTTGCGACGCGACGTACGCAGCTTTATCAAGGGTAACGTTCGTGACGGCGATCTGCGCGCCCGCCCGGGCCAGCCCGCACGAGATGGCGCTGCCAAGCGCTCCGCCGCCGCCTGTAATGACTGCGACTTTGCCGGTCAGGTCAAAAACTTGGACGCCGTCGGGCACGCAGGACTCCTTCAATTTGCGCGGAATAGCGTACAATAACCCCAAGAAACGCAGAGTGAAACGCTATCATACGTTGCGTGATCGATCAAGAACGCAAGTCCCATAATACTCGCACGCGTACTCGGGCGGCGTCCTCCTGAACCGGGCCGCGCTGGCGTTGGGACCAGACATCGATGGAGCTTGGCCATGTGTGCAATGAAGAAGTCTGACTTCAAGATGCGCATTCGCGAGGAAGCGAAGCGCAAGATCAAGGGGGCGCAGGCGACGACCCAGGACCACCAGGCCTACCGCGACCGAATTGAGGCGGGGCGTCGTGAATTGCTCACGAAGAGCTCGCAAGGCGGCGATCCAAAAGCGATGCGCATCCGGAACGAACTGATGTACCTCCTGAACAACTACACGCCAAGCTACGACATGCGCATCCAACAGCTTATCGATCAGTGGCGCACGAGCCACGACCCGACGTATAGCCCGGACATCCAAATCAAGTTCCGCCGCGCGCGGCAGGAGTACGAACGAAAAACGAACGCCTTCTGACCGCTTCTCGATCAGGACAGCAGCAGTTCGGCGAGGGGGCCGGCAACATCGGTCCCGGATTTGTCTTCGAATACGGCGAACATCGGGGAAGGATTGCACTCGAGTACGTGAAACCCGCGCCCGCCGCGAATCAAATCGACGCCGGAAAACGTCATGGAACACACCCGCGCGGCAGCAATGCAGGCACGCGCTTCCGCTCGCGACAACCTCGTGGCGACCACCTCGTCCTCTTTGCGGCGGTAATCAAGCTCGGTCGAGTGAATTTCTGCGGCGGCGACGCACCTGCCGCCGACTACATACGCGCGGACGCTGACCCCTTCCACCCGCTCCTGAAACAGCACCGGAGCGACGCGAAGGGATTCGAGGCGGTCTTGCGTCAGGTCTGCGCGGCGCACGGCGCGTACCGTCGCGCCGCCACCCACCGGTTTGTACACCGCGCGGCCTACCGCGCGCACAAACGCTTTCACCGCCACCGGATCAGACGACGCAAGGTATCGCGGGACGGGAAGCCCGGCCCCGTCGAGCAGCGCAAGCTGATACGGCTTGCGGCTGTGCTGCGCATTGACGTCAAGATCGTTGACGATGGGAACGCCACGCGATTTCAACGCGAGGATAATCGAAGCGAGCAGTGCGAGACGTTCGTCCATCTGCGCGATTAGGCCGTGCGGGCGTTGCCGAAAGTCCTTGCGGTACTGCGGCGCGAGCGGGTTTGCACCCAAGCCGCGGAGATAAACCGAGGTGACGGCGCGAGGCAAACGACGCCCATCGCATTCGATTTTACCCCGGCCCATCGATAGGGACATCTGCCCGGGGAATGCCTGGGTATCGACAAGTAGGGACCGGCCGCGACGCTGGCGAATTTCTTCACGCACACGCACCACCTGCGGGTCATCGACTGCCCCGAAGATGATGACCGTCCCCATGCCGGATCGTCTGCGCGGTGTCAGGTTATACTGCCTTGGTGCTTTCCTCGCCGACGGCCAGCGTTGTTACCCAGCACCATTTGCCTCCCTCCTCGCACTTGGCCGCCGTAGTAACCGTCAGGGCCATGGCGGGCTTTTCCAATTCCTCGATAAAGAGGCGCTTCTTCTTCGATACTTCCTTTGCGCGCTTCATGGTACACCTCCAATGCGGAACAGGCCCCCTCGTGTGGCGTCTCTATTCTATACCACCGAGCAGGCCGTTTTGTTACGCTGTGCCCGACAACCCGGCCGGTTCGCAGCAAGGGAGTGCGCGCAATGAGGACCATCAGTCGACGGCAGTTTATGGGCACGACGGCCGCGGCAACCATCGGCGCCGCCCTTGGAACAAATGCCGCGCCGCCAACTCGAAAACTGAATGTGTTGCACATCATTTCGGATGACCTGTGCGCGCGGCTGGGCTGTTACGGCGATACGATGGTGAAATCCCCGAACATCGACCGTCTGGCCGCGCGTGGCGTGTTGTTTCAACATGCCTATTGTCAGTATCCGCTGTGCAATCCAAGCCGCGCCTCGTTCATGACGGGCATGCGTCCGGATACGATCAAGGTCCTCGACAACCAAGCCGTGTTTCGCGATGCCATTCCCGACGCGGTCACAATCGCGCAAAGTTTCAAAAACGCCGGATACAGTGTCGCGCGCGTGGGCAAAATCTATCACTACGGCGTGCCGCGGCAGATCGGAACCGACGGGTTGGACGACCCCGCGTCGTGGGAAGAGGTCTACAACCCCAGGGGCCGCGATGTCGACGATATCGGGTTGGTCGAGGTGTTGGAACTCGGCCCGGATGGGAAGTCGCGCACCGTAACGGGAAAGAAGCCGGAGAACACCGGCGGCACGTTGAGCTGGCTTGCCGCGGACGGTGTCGACGCGGAACAGACGGACGGCATTGGCGCGGCGGCGGCAATCCGCATGTTGGAAGCGCGAGCGAAGGAGGACAAACCGTTCTACCTCGCCGTCGGCTTCTACCGGCCCCACACGCCGTACATTGCGCCGAAGAAGTATTTCGACATGTATCCAACAGGCGAGATCCCCCTGCCCGAGATTCCCGCGAACTTGAACGAACTGTTTCCGGCGCCCGCCTTGGCGACGCACAAGCCCATGCATCACGCCATGAGCGGCGAATTACGCCGGGAAGCAATTCAGGCGTACGCCGCATCGACCACCTTCATGGATGCCCAGGTCGGATTGGTGCTGGACGCGCTCGATCGTTTGAATCTCACCGGCAATACAATCGTAGTGTTTCACAGCGATCACGGGTATCACCTCGGCGAGAAGCATCTGTGGCAAAAGATGAGCATCTTCGAGGAGTCCGCGCGCGTGCCGCTGATCGTTTGCGTGCCGGGGAACGGGGCGAACGGCACGAAAAGTACACGACCGGTCGAATTAGTCTCGCTCCACAAGACCTTGGTCGATCTGTGCGGAATCGCGGGAGACGCGAAAACCCAGGGACACAGCTTCCGCGTGTTGGTGGAGAATCCCAATGCGGAGTGGAATCACGCTGCGTACTCGCAGGTACAGCGCAAAAAAGACAGCGAACAAATCACGGGCCGCAGCGTCCGCACCGAACGATGGCGGTACACCGAGTGGAACGGGGCCGCAGACGGGACCGAACTGTACGATCACACGACCGACCCGGGCGAAATGAAGAACCTCGCCGGCGATCCGGCGCACGCGAACACTGTCGAAGAATTGCGCACGGTTCTCCGCGAAGGCGGGAAGTAGATACCTTCGCCGACAAAACACGCAAGGCATGCTCGTCACCGTTGCCGCGGAGGGCAAAGCTCCGTCCGGTGCCGCGGGTGAGGTGAGGCTCCGTCACGGTGCCGTGGGTGGGGCGAGGCCCCGTCCGGTACCGGGGGTGAGGCAAAGCTCCGTCGGGTGCCGTGGGTGGGGCAAAGCTCCGTCCGGTGCCGCGGGTGGGGCGAGGCTCCGTCCGAGCCACTCTTCTGCTTACGAAACACAGCTCGAAAGGAGCCTCGCCCCACCCACGCTTAAACCGACTACAGAATTACCGCGCGTGACTCCGCATCGTACTTCGCCGTTTTGCCGGTGCGCGCCGCGTGCGCAGCCATTTGCAGCGCAGTTTGCACACGATACGCAAGGTCAATCGAGCTGTTCGGCTTCTCGCGCGTGCGGACGCAGGTCAGCAAGTTCTTCCAGTGTTCGGGGACACTTTCCTTGCCTTCGATTGGGAACCGCTGCGCGTCCTTCTTCGCCCCCTCTGCCGCCGTAAACACAACTTCATCCTGCTTCGTTTCCGGGTTCGGCATGACCGTCAGCGTTCCATCCCAACCGCGCAGGTGCGGGCACCTTCCTCCCGATCCGCGTCCATGCGCGCCCTGCAGGTTGTTGCCCTGCGTACCGAGAACCGCAAGCGTGAGCTTTTCCGGATAGTCCAGCAACATGTTGAAAGTGTCGGGCACTTCGCGCTCGGGATACCGATAGATTCCGCCGATGCCGACGGCCTGTGACGGAACGCTCACGCCGAGCATGAATACTGTCGGTGTCAGCGAATGCGGGAACAAGTCGGTGACAGGTCCGCCACTGTAGTCTTCATACATGCGCCAGCGGAAATAGCGGCTGACGTCGAAGTCGCGTTTGGGCGCATCGCCGAGGAACGCTTCCCAGTTGAGGTCATTCCCGGGTTTTGCGTTCGGATCGTCAATGGGCATGCCGCGCTCGCCCCAGTCGCCCACGCGGAAGTATCCGCACTCGGCATGAATGGGCTGGCCGATGAGACCTTCCTTCACCAGCTTCGCCATCGTGTGCCACGCGGGATCGGACATGCCCTGGGTGCCGAGTTGGAACACCCGATCCGACTTGCCGATCTCGTCGCACGCGGTCTTCGTAATCTCGATCTGGCGCCAATGCGTGAACGGCTTCTCGCAATACACGTCCTTGCCCGCGCGCACCGCGTCCACCGCTTGCGGCGCGTGCACATGGTCCGGCGTTGCCACGCAGACGACGTCGACATCTGCGTTCGCAAGCAATTCGTGATGAATCCAATGCTGCTTCAACTGGAACCGCTCCGCGAGCGCGGCCATCCGCGGACGGTACGCATCGCACGCGGCGACCAGTTCGATCGCCTCGCCGCGCTCGCGCATCGCCGCGAGCTCCTTCGCGTGATGCGAGCCGCGCCCGCCGCACCCGATGAACCCCACGCCGATGCGGTCGTTCGCCCCCACCGGCGTCTGCGCCTGGGCCTTTGCGCGCGGTAGCACGGACCCCGCGGCAAGCGCGCCAGCCGTGTAAATGAACGTGCGCCGCGTCGGTTTGAGTTCGTTCGATTCTGTGTTCATAGCACTCCCCCCGGAGCTATTTTGCCGGCGCCGTGGGCGCGACAAGCGGCTCCACGAGTTTCAACCAGCGTTGATAGACTGCTTCCACTTCTACCTTGGTTTTCGTTCCGTCCCACACTGCCACGCCGTAGGTAAGCACAAGTTCCATTTTCTGCAGCGGTTCCTTGTCGAGCGCGAGCGTGGCGGACAAGTACGCAAATGGCGTGTCCATCGTGTACCACGTCGCGGGGTGCCGCTCGTTTGTGGGATGGTCGAACATTGCCACCGTTACCGGCTTGCCATCCGCATTCGCGGAATACGCGCACCACGTCGATTTCACGATGGCAGTCCCCGCCACCCCCGTCCCCCCGTCCGCATTGAAGAAGGTACCACCCTTGTCCATCGATTCGAGAAACCTCATGCCGAGACCGTTGTATTTTGTGCCGGTGAACGTGGGCCCGGGTTTGCCCTGAGAACCGTACAAGGAGGACTTCCAGGTCAGCAGCGTAGGGACCAGACCTGCGGGTCTGTGCAGGACAACTGTTCGATCTTCCTCCACCGCAATGTCGCCGGTCGGCGACTTCCATTCGATTTTCTCCGTCAGCGTTGCATCACCAACTGCTTGACGATCACCAAAAAGCTCGAATTGATGCCCCTGTGTCGCTTGTTCCCCATGGCCCTCCGCCTCTTCCCAGAAGTTCGTCCCATCAACGGCGACCGCAAACATAAGCCCGTGGTGATGTTTGTGGTCTTCAGGCGAATCGCGGAGTATGTTGACGCCCGAGGGTGTATAAAGCGCTTCCACGTAAGGTTTGAACGCTGGAGGCGTGAATAAGGAAAAATTCGTTGTCTCAACATCGACTGCTCTGGGTTCGTATCGCCAGGTTAGCTTAGGCGTTTTGCCCACTAACACAGTCAGCCGGCCACGCTCGTCCGCGCAATCAAAGCCACTCTCTGCCGCAAACGCGCTTGTCGCCGTACAAAGCAGTACGTTGCCGATCGCAATACCAAAACGCAGAGTAAAGCGCATTGTGCTCTCCTTATTATGAGTGTAGCAGTGATCTTAAATGCGCGATGCTGCGCTTTCCTTGCTCGACCGTTCCGCACTCAACGGACAACACAATGTCGCGCGGTGCCGTCTTCACGATATCGATCACGCGTTTCCAATCGATGACGCCGTCGCCGCAGGCACAGCCCACGGGCGTGCCCGTGACTTTGCCGCGCTCGGTATCGGACTGTTGAACCGAAATGTCTTTCGCATGCAGGTGGACGAGACGGTCTTTCACGCGCTCCAGCCACGCGTACGGATCGTGCCCGCAGAGATAGCTGTTGCCGGTATCGAAATTAATGCCAATGGCCGGGCTATCGACGAGGTTGTAAATGCGGTCGAGGCCGTCGGGATGTTTCGAGTACTGCTGGTGCGGCTCAATGCCGATGAAGATGCCGCGCGCTTCGGCGACATAACTCGCTTCCCGCAATACGTAGCGCATCAGCGTGTGATCTTCTTCGATAGTGGTCCACTTTGGCTTTGGACCTTCGTCCGTATTGCAGACCGGCGCGCCCGCTTCCGCCGCAAAGCGGATAGCCTGCTTGAGGTATTCCGTGCTTATTTCCGGTTTGCACAACGGACAGTGCGCGCTGAAACCCGACAATTTCACGCCCGCTTTCTCGCAGGCGCGCTTGACCCGATAGGGATCGTCGTACATCGAGACGCTGTGAAAGTAACCCGCTTCGCTCAATAATTCGCGGCCGAGGTGCACCATCGGCTCGACGTACTCGTAGCCGAGTTCCGCGGCCTTGTCGACGCCCCATTCGAACGGTTTGTCCTCGTGTCGAACAAACTCAAGGTTGATGCCAATGCCGATACTTGCCATGACCAGAATTCCCCCTCTGGTGTGTGACTACGGTCGATTATGAAGCGGAAGTTAACGCGGGCCGCGCGGCGGCCTGTTACCCCCCGACGTACAATGTGCGGGCCGGCATGTCCCCCGACGCGCCGACGCCAAAAAACAGTATAGCAGACTGGAAGAAAAAATACTGGTTTTCAGACGGTCGCACGCGCTCGCCGACAACTCCGCCGCCGGCCACGCCCCCGGTGGTTTACAGACTGAACAGGAGAATGATGAAATCGAGGAAGCGCCCGACCCCGTTGCGCAGGGCGTTGCCTATGAGCGAGAGTATCTGCGCCAGTATCAGGAGATTGGTCAGGTCAGGCAGTTGCTGCGCCGGTGCGGGGCGGTGAGGACGTTTACGCATGGAACGGGGACTCCTCTTCGTTTCCGTCAACGTGTTGCCAGCCATTTTGCCGCGTCTTTCGCCCAATACGTAAGGATCATTTTCGCGCCGGCGCGGCGAATGGACGTAAGCGATTCGAGCGCGGCGCGTTTCTCGTCAATCCATCCGCGTTCAGCCGCCGCCTTGAGGATCGAGAATTCGCCGGACACGTTGTACGCGGCGATGGGCACGTCGAACCGGTCCGACGCCGCGCGCACGATATCCAGATACGGCAACGCGGGCTTTACCATGATAATGTCCGCGCCTTCCTCGATGTCGAGTGCAATTTCCCGCATGGCCTCGCGCGCGTTGGCCGGGTCCATTTGGTACGACGAACGGTCCCCAAACTGCGGGGGCGATTCCGCGGCGTCGCGGAACGGACCGTAAAACGCGGAAGCGTACTTTGCGCTGTAGGCCATGATGGGCAGATCGGTGAACCCGGCCTCGTCCAGTCCCTTGCGAATCGCGCCGACTCGGCCGTCCATCATGTCCGATGGCGCGACCATGTCCGCGCCCGCGCGGGCATGGGCCAGCGCCTCCTTGACGAGCAGGCCGAGCGTCGCGTCGTTGTCGACATCGCGCACGCCGTGACGATTCGTTTTCAAGGTGCCGCAGTGCCCGTGATCGGTGTATTCGCACATGCACACATCCGTAATCACGCAGATATCGACGCCCGCTTTCTTGATCGCTTCGACCGCCTTGCACACGATTGCGTCGTGAATGTACGCGCCGGTGCCCAAGGGGTCCTTCGATTCCGGAATGCCGAACAGAATGATCGCGGGCACGCCTAGATCGGCGAGCGTCTTTATTTCTTCCACGAGCGTATCAACCGAGAACTGAAAGTTCCCGGGCATCGACGCGATGGGATTGCGCACACCGCTTCCGGGCCGCACGAACAGCGGCATAATGAGATCGTCGACAGACAACGTCGTCTCGCGCGTCATGCGGCGCAGTGCCGGCGTCGCGCGCAACCGCCGCATTCGGGTCTGCGGAAAGCCCACTGTTACATCCCCTTCTGTTCGTCTACTATCCGGATTGGCGCCCAATTCCCGCGACGATTGCATCCACTAAATGCGGAATATCGTGCGTGTCCGGTTGGATTCTAACATGCATGCCCAAATCTTCCGCCGTTTTGGCCGCTATTGGGCCGATCGAGGCGAACGCCGCCGTCTGCTTCACTATCCCGATGCGCTCCGGCCCGAGCATGTCGTGAAAATTGCGCGCTGTCGAGGAACTGGTAAACGTAACCAGATCGGGCCTATACGCGATGAGCGCGTCCGCGCGTTCGTCCGACGAACGCGGGGCGACGGTGCGGTACGCCACGAGTTCCTTCACGTATGCCCCGCGCTTGCGCAATTCTTCAGGCAGGAAACCGCGGGCGATATCCGCGCGCGGCAGCAGGAATCGCTTCCCTTCGAGTGCCGGCTCGCGTTCGATCAACGCGGCCATGAGGTCCTCTGCGACGTACTTCTCCGGCATCAGGTCCACCCGCAGGAAGCGCTTGCGCAGCGCCTCGGCGGTCGCCGACCCGATGACGCAGAGCTTCACGCCGGCCAGGTCGCGCGCGTCCTTGCCCGCCTCCTCCAGCCGCTCGAAAAGCATTTCGACGCCGTTCACACTCGTCAGAATGATCCAGTCGTATTCGCCGATTTCGCCGAAGGGTTCTTCAATCTTGGCGGGCTCCACTTCGATCGTCGGGAACTCGAAGATGTCCGCGCCCAAATCGTGCAACTGCCGGACCAGTTCGCCGGCCTGGTTGCGCGCCCGCGTCACGACGATGCGTTTTCCGAACAGAGGCAGACTCTCGAACCATGTCAAGCGATCGTGAAGCGCGGCGACTTCCCCGATGACCACAACGGCGGGCGGCACAATGTTCTCGCGCCGGCACAACTCGTGAATGTCGGCAAGCGTGCCGACGACGGTGCGCTGGCTGGGGTGCGTTCCCTGCGATACAACGGCGACCGGCGTATTCGGATCGCGGCCCAACGCCACCAGCTTGGCGGCAACGATCGGGAGGTTCTTCACGCCCATATAGAAGACAAGCGTCCCCCGCAGCCCAATGCTCGCGGGATCGATCTCGCCGGATTCGAGCGCTTGTTCATCGTGACCCGTGATGAGGGTCACACTGATCGACGCGCCGCGATGTGTCACCGGAATGCCCGCGTATGCGGGCACCGCGATGCCCGCCGTCACGCCGGGCACAACCTCAAACGGGACGCCCTCGGCCGCAAGGGCCATGGCCTCCTCTCCGCCGCGCCCGAACACGAATGGGTCGCCGCCTTTGAGCCGCACAACGCGCTTGCCGCGGCGCGCGCGATCGACGAGCAGCGCGTTGATCTCCGGTTGCGTCAGCGTGTGCTTCTCGGTCGCTTTACCCGCAAAAATGTGCTCCGCATTTGGAGCGAACTCGAGCAGCGCGGGGTTTGCGAGCGAGTCATAGATGACAACGTCCGCGTGTTCGAGGCATTCGCGGCCGCGCACCGTGATGAGACCAACATCGCCCGGGCCAGCGCCCACAAGATAAACCTTGCCGTGCGAATCGCTCATCGGATTGCCGCGATGATGTCCGCCGCGCCCATTTCGCACAGCGTTTCCGCGGCGCTCGCGCCCAACGCCGCGGCTTCGCCAATCGGGCCGCTGATCTCGGTGCGCAACACTTTCTTGCCATCAAGGCTGCACACACACGCAACCAGCGTAATGGACGCGCCGTGCTGACGCGCAAGTGTCCCGATGGGGACCTGGCATCCGCCTTCGAGCGCGCCGAGGCACGCACGTTCGGCTGTTACTTCCGTGGTCGCACGCTCGTCTCGTATGCGCGACACAATCTCCTCGACGCGCGCGTCGCCCCCGCGTATCTCGATCCCGAGCGCGCCTTGCGCCGTCGCGGGAATCATGACGCTTTCGGGAATCGTCGAACGAATGGCCTCTGCCCGGCCTATGCGCACAATGCCCGCGCGGGCGAGAATCGTGCCGTCGATATGTCCGTCGGTGACCTTGCGAATGCGCGTCTCTACGTTCCCCCGCAGATCGACGACGTTCACATCGGGCCGGTACGCCAACAGTTGCGCGCGGCGCCGCAGGCTCGACGTCCCGATCGTCGCGCCATCGGGAAGCGCGTCGAGCGAATCGTACCTTGTCGACACGAATACGTCATGCGGGTCTTCGCGTTCGGGAACGCACCCCAACGCAAGTCCATCGGGGAGTTCGGTCGGCAGGTCTTTCAGACTATGAACGGCAAGATCGATGCGGCCATCCATCAACGCAATTTCGAGTTCGCGCGTGAAGAGACCCTTGCCGCCGATTTGCGACAGCGGCGCGTCGAGTATCTTGTCTCCCTGGGTATGAATGATTTCGATTGCGACTTCCAGTCCCGGGATTGCCGCGCGAAGCATTTCGCCGACAGCCTTCGACTGCGTCAACGCAAGGTTGCTGCCGCGCGACCCGATGACAAGACGCGGCATTACGAACCCTCCTTGAGTCCAAACAGCCGCTTCACAAGGTGCAGTACCTTGCTCGGATCCTGGTCGGCGACTTCGCGTTTGAGTTGAACGGTCGGGCGATGAAGCAGCGCGTTTGCGAAGCGCTTGGAATACACCGCGATTTCTTCCCGCTGCTTTTCCGTCAGGTCGGGCAGCGTAACGAACAACTTGTGCAACTCGCGTTCCCGGATAGCGTTGAATTCCGCCGCCATCGACACGATGGTCGGTTCGGCGACGAGACCCTGCAACCAACTCCAGAATTGCTCGACGCCTTCGTCGATCCGCTTCATGCACAAATCGATTTCCTGGCGCCGCGCATCGAGGTTTGCGTTGGCAACGCCCTGCAAGTCGTCCACGTCGTAGAGAAACACGTTGTCCATCTTCTTCACCGCCGGGTCCACGTTGCGCGGCACCGCAATGTCGATCACGCAGAAGGGCGCGTAACCGCGGCGCTTAAGCGCGCGCTGAAAATGCGCGGTCGACAGCAGGTACTGCGGCGCCGCGGTGGACGAGATGACAATATCGGCGCGGGGCAGGTTCTCTTCCATCGCCGTGAGCGGCAGCGGCTCGCCGCGAACGCGCTCCGCCAGGCTCATCGCCTTCTCTTCGCTGCGGTTCACCAGCAGCACGCGGTCCACACCGCGCGACACCAGGCTGCGCAACGTCACCTCGCCCATCTTGCCCGACCCGATGACCATCACCGTCTTGCCGGCAAGATCGGAGAAAATCGATACGGCGAGATCGACCGCAACGCTTCCAATCGATACCTTGCCCGCGCTGATGCTCGAACGCGATCGGACGTCTTTCGCAATGGCGAACGCGCGCTGAAACAGTACGCTCGTAATCTTGTCCGTGCATTGCTCCGATTGCGAGACGTTGAACGCGTCGTGCACTTGGCCGAGTATCTGCGCTTCACCGACAACGAGGCTGTCCAGACTCGACGCCACGCGAAATAAATGGCCGACCGCTTCGCGGCCGTCATACTCGTAGAGCGCCTCGTCGAATTCCGATTCGGGCACCTTGTGCCAGTCACCGATAAAGCGGCGAATCGTCGCGTGCGCTTCGCCCACCGCGGCCTCGGTGCTCGCGTAGATTTCGACGCGGTTGCACGTGCTCAAGACAACGACGCCCGCGTCACCCAGCAACCCGCGCAGGTGCATCAGCGCATTCGGCAACGCCGAGTCGGGAAAATGCAGCCGCTCGCGCAGCTCCACCGAACTGGTGTGATGGCTCAAGCCAACGACGACCAGATTCATGCGCGCGTGCTCCAGAACCCGAGGTCTTTCAGGTCGGTCACGCCGAGCAGCAGGTAAATGGCGAGCATCAGCCCGAAGCCGATGACCATGACGTACGCAAGCTTTTGCCCGCGAAGCAACCCCAAACGCCGCGAATGAAACGAGAAGGAATAGAGCGCGGCCATAAAGACCGCATAGAGAATTTTCGCCGAGAGCCACCAGCGGGCATCGAGTTCGTTCGAGTACAGATACGCGCCGACAAAACCGAGTATCAAGGTAATCGCGAAGAACGGATACCCCCACGCGATGAGACGAAACAGCGTCGCATCGAGGTGTTCGAGCGGCGGCAGCTTTGCGGTCGTGGCCGACGATAGCGGCGATTTCAGGCGCCGGGCCTGGACGATGTACACGGCGCTGGTGAGGCTAGCGATGAGAAACAGTGCGTAGGCGAGAAATGCCAGCCCGACGTGTATCGCGAGAAATACATCATTGAGTTCCTTCGGCTCGTCGTGCAGTTTCCCGAAACTGAGCATCACGTTGAGCAGCGACAGCGCCGCCAGGGGCGGCGCGTAATAGCAGACCAGCGGGCGGAGCGACTCGCGCCGGACCAATGCGATGACAATCGCCGTCGACATGACTAACAGGACATTGACAATGTCGACCATGTTCGTCAGCGGAATCCGGCCGTAGCTCGCCCATCGCAGGCAAAATGCCGCGAACAATAATCCGGCAGCCACGGCAATGGCGCGCTGAGTCACCCCCAGCATCCCTCCCTTGTCCGCGCGGAGGTACAGATACGACGTGAGCGTCGACGCCGCAAACAGCGCAAACGCGGCGTAAAACACAATATCAATCGCGAGCGACATGATCGGTTCCAATCCAATTGGTCTCAATGGGATAGGATACCTGAAACTGGCCTGATCCCGCCAGTTTACGTGGACGTTTGCGTCACATTCGGCTCTATCGCGGCGATAGCCAGATACACGACAAGCGACGCTGCCAGCGCGCACAAATACGGATAGGGTAACCCCATCTGAAAGTTCGCGATGAGCCACGCTCCGCTGCCAACCAGCAGCGACGCCCCCGCTGCCCATTTGCCGCCGTATCCGCTGAACATCGCGAACACCCCAACGATCAGTATCCCGGCGCTGCCGAACGCGGACGCTTCCTCCACCTTGTCGTGCACGGTGCCCTCGCGGATGGCAAAGAAGTACGCCGCCACGCCGAAGGCAATGACACAGCTACGCGCTAGCCGCACTTTCCCACGCTCCGAGATGCCCGGCATCACGGGCAGAATGACGTTGTGCGATGCGAGCGCGGCCGCGGCCAGAAGCGCGCTGTCAACCGTGGACAAAATGGCGGAGATGAGCGCGCCGGCGAACACGACGTATAGCGCTGGATGCAGGAGTTTCATCGCCACCGTTGGAAGAAACTGGTCCGGTTCCTCGATTTTGCCCACGAGCGAACTTCCCGCCAACGCAATCAGTACCGGCAAGGAGCCGACAATAAGGTAGATGCCGGCGCCCATGAACGCCGATCGCTGTGCAACCCGTTCGTCGCGCGCCGCCAACGTCCGCGACACGAGTTCCTGCGCCAGCACCGATCCGAAGATGGGCACGGCCCAGGCCTCAATACGCTCGAAAATGCTCGACTCAGAACCAAACAGGTTCAACCGCGTCGGATCGATTTGCGCTACAGCCGCGCTTGGGCCGCCAAGCGCGACGAAAACAGCGATGAAGGTCGCGAACAACCCGAGAATCAGCACGATGCCTTGCAGCACGTCCGTTACGGCGTCGGCGAGCAGCCCGCCGGAGCCGGTGTATACGATAACAACAAGCGCAGCCGCGGGAATCGACACCGCGACCGGTATCGTCGAGATCGCGGACACGACTTGGCCGAATGCATGTATCTGCGCGCCCGCCCAAATCACCGAACTCGGGATGATCACAATTGCCGCGATTTTCTCAACACCGCCGCCGTAACGCTGACGAAACAAATCGCCCAGCGTCGTCAATTGTCTGCGGTACAACGGCACTGCAAAAAGTGCACCCATCACAAGTAAGCAGATCGTGTAACCGAACGGGTCGGCCCTGCTACCCGACAACCCTTCGTCATACACCGCGCCGGCCGACCCGATGCACGTCTCAGCGCCAAACCACGTGGCAAACACGCTCATCGTCACCATCACGTAACCAAGTCGCCGGCCGGCAAGCAGGTAGTCGGTTTCCGTCTTGTTTCGGCGGGAAACGTAGAGGCCGACCGCGAGTTGCGCGAGCACGTAGACGATGACGCCGGTGAGGACCCAGTTCACGGACTAATCCAGCAGGCGTTGATCAAGGCCCTGGTACGCATCAACGCGGCGATCGCGCAGAAAGGGCCAAATGCGGCGAACGCGCTCGGTGCGCGCGCGCTCGATTTCGGCGAGGATGACCTGCTCCGCGTCGATGCCGCCTTGCGCGAGTACCTCGCCTTGGGGGCCCGCGGCGAAGCTGCTGCCCCAGAAGTGGATACCGTCGGAGGCGCCGGAGGGATCGGGCTCGAACCCGGTGCGGTTCACCACAACAAGCGGCAGCCCGTTCGCAATCGCGTGGCTGCGTTGAACTGTCGTCCACGCGTCGCGCTGGCGGTTCTTCTCGTCATCGGCATCGCTGGGCGTCCATCCGATCGCCGTCGGGTAAATGAGGATGTCCGCGCCCCGCAACGCCATCAGGCGCGCGGCTTCGGGGAACCATTGGTCCCAACACACCAGCACGCCGAGTTTGCCGGCGGACGTATCGATGGGATGGAACCCGAGATCGCCGGGCGTGAAGTAGAACTTTTCGTAAAACCCTGGGTCATCCGGAATGTGCATCTTCCTATACTTGCCGGCAATCGACCCGTCCGCTTCGAACACGACCGCGGTGTTGTGATAGACGCCGGCCGCGCGGCGCTCGAACAAGGACGACACAATCACTACGCCGGATTCGCGCGCCTGCATGCCCAATCGCGCCGCCGAGGGGCCGGGAATCGATTCGGCCCAATCGAAATACGACGTGTCCTCGCACTGGCAGAAGTACGGCCCGCCATGCAGTTCCTGCAACACGACGAGCTTCGCCCCGCGATCGGCGGCATCGCGAATGAACCGGAGAGAGAGCTCAAGATTCTGTTCGAGGTCGGCGCCACATGCCTGCTGCACCATCGCGACCGTCAAGGTGTCGTTCATACCTGAACTCCCGCGGGAATCTGCATGGTCACACAATGCAGCGAACCGTGCTGCACGATCAAGGGCCTGCAATCGATGCCTACGATTTCGCGCCCGGGGAAGCATCCGCCGATGATGTCCAGCGCTTTCGCATCCGCCGGATCGTTGTACGCGGGTACGAGCACCGCGCCGTTGACAATCAGAAAATTGGCGTACGTTGCCGGGAGGCGGTTCTTGTCGTCGTCGTAACACGCCTTCGGCCAAGGCAACGGTACAAGCGTGTACGGTTCGCCGTCGTCCGTGCGCAACGCGCGCAGTTCCTCTTCCATGGCCTTCATCGGTTTGTAGTGCTTGTCGCGCTTGTTCGAGCACGCAACATATGCAATGGTATTCGGACTGCAAAACCGCGCCAGTGTATCGATGTGACCGTCCGTGTCGTCGCCTTCGAGTTGACCGTGGTTCAGCCAAAGCACACGGTGCGCGCCAAGGTGTTCGCGCAGGACAAATTCCGCCTCCGATTCCGTGGTCTCTCCGTTGCGATTCGGATTCAACAGACACGATGTGGTCGTCAAAATCGTCCCGCGCCCGTCGCTCTCGATCGAGCCACCCTCGAGCACAACAGGGATCGATTCCATGAGGATGTCCCCAAACGCCTTCTGCGCGAAGAGCGCGGTCGTGAGTGCGTCATCGAGATCGGCAGGGTATTTGCCGCCCCATCCGTTGAAACCAAAATCGAGCAACGCCAACCCGCCATTGCGCTCGACCGTGATCGGCCCGTGGTCCCGCGCCCACGTATCGTTTGTGTCGGCCTTGTACGCGCGAACGTTTTCCATCACGGCGCCGGCGCGCTCCAACCGCTGCTTCACGTGTCCTGGATCGGAGCACGCAATCAGCACCACCTCGTAACGGCTGATAGCGGCTGCGATCGCGTCAAAACACGGTTCGACCTCATGGAGCGTCGGGCCCCAGTCGGAGTTTGCGTGCGGCCACGTAAGCTGGATGGCGGACTGCGGCTCCCATTCGGCGGGCAATCGCACAATACCGTGCCCAATCACGCCATCGCCCTCCGGGTCGCATACGGTAGTGCTGTAGGCAGGCGCGTGAGGAGAAATCCCTCACCAACAACGAGAGGAACTTCGGACGGGACCAATGATACCAACGGTGTAGAGATGCTCCGCGCTATATCGACGGCGTTTCGCCGGACGGTTGCGCGGCCCCTTCGGCGGGCGCTTCGCCGCAGATCAGTTCTTTCATCTTCTTGCCGGGGCGGAACGTAACCACGCGGCGTTCCGGCACAGGCACTTGATCGCCGGTGCGCGGGTTGCGGCCGATGCGGCTTGCGCGCGTCTTCACTTCGAACACGCCAAAATCGCGCAACTCCCAACGTTCGCCCTCGGCAAGCGTGCGGGAAATCGTATCGAAGGCCCCTTCAATGATCTTGGCTACATCGCTTTGCGTCATGCCGAGCGTGTTGGCAACTCGAATCACGAGTTCGCGTTTTGTCATTGTCACCGAGCCGGACCCTCCATTTGGCCGGGTAAGCACCCGAAAGTTGCTGTGCGGCATGGACCTAGCAAAATCTAAGACGATTTGGATTATACGGGAAGGGGTCCATTCGTGCAAGTCTTTTCCAGCCCACTGCTTATATGGGCCAACCCCGCCTTTTCACGGCTTTTTTGACTGCGGAGCGCCCCCCTCGTATACTGCCCGAAACAGTTCACCCCTCGGGAATATTCATGGAACCGGAGATCATCGCCGCCTTCATCATGCAGTACTTCTGCCTCGTCTTTTCCCTCAGCGTCCACGAGGCGTCCCATGCAAAAGTGGCGGAAATGTGCGGCGATCCCACCGCCCGGCTGCTCGGCCGCGTGACCCTGAACCCGGCCAAACACGTCGACCCCATCGGCACGGTGATTATGCCGATGATGATGTTCTTTACGCGGATTCCCTTCCTCTTTGGGTGGGCAAAGCCGGTGCCGTACAACCCCCGCAACCTCAAGAACCTCCGCCGCGATCCCGTCCTAATAGCCCTTGCCGGACCGGCGTCAAACCTTCTGATAGCGATTGTGACTATCCTGCTCCTGCGCATTGGGTTTATTGCCGTAGGCATCGAAACAATGCAGGACGTCTTCCTCTTGCAGCTTGGGATGCTGATGATCTACATCAACCTCTTGCTCGCGCTGTTCAACATGATCCCCGTCCCCCCACTGGACGGCTCGGCGCTGCTCGGTTTCCTGCTCCCCGATTCGGGCAAGCAGATGCTCGAATCCATCGGGCCCTTCGGCATCCTTATCGCTATTTTTATTTCCAGTAGATTCTTGAGCGGTCCGCTGGACTATCTTTTCGAACAGGCCACCTGGCTGGCGCTGTGGGGAATCCAACAAGGCTAAAGCGGACCAAAACCGGACGCAGACCAGAAACAGTTGATCGCGTCTCGTACTGTTTAGGTCCCTTTGGTCGTTTTGGTCCTTTTCGTCGTTTGTTCACCGTTACGCCGGTCCAAATCGCCGCCTTGCTTCCAAACTACTCGCTACTACGCTATTCGCGGTCTTTCTTCCCATCCCAGTGCAACACGCTGGGCTAATGGTTAGGAAACCATCGCGCAAAGGCATCATGTCACCGAGTCACACCTTCGCACATTCGCACCTCTACACCTTCACTCCCATACTCGTCGATCGGCCCCGATCCACTCTCCGCCCGAAACTCGAAACCCGCAATCATTCGCTTGCAACTCTGCCACCCTCGGCAAACTGCACCTCAGTCTTCCCAGGGGGGTGCCAACCCTGCGGCCACCAGAAAATCACGACTTACGACGAATTGGGCCCCCACCCCCCCTTGTTTCGTCAAAAAAGATTCCGCCACACCCCCCTGGCGGCGGTACCAAATCGGAGGCGCCACTGTGGAAGCGGCGCCTGCGACGACCGTGGTTCGACCGCCCCCTTGATTCGTCAAAAAGAACTCGCCACACCCCACCCAAGTTCAGACCCCAGGGGCAAAGAGCGTGCATGTCCTGTTTCCCGCACTGCCCCTCCGGAGCGCACGTTCATCCCCTTAGCGTGTGACCAGCCCGGAGTTCTAAAATAGTCGTCTTGCTTCCTGACTTCCTCGCTTCCTGACTTCTTAACTGCTGCACTATTCACTACTTCGCGATTTGCGAGTGCAACGCGCTGGGCTAATGGTTAAGAAACGATCGCGAACGGACATCGTCTCGGCGCCGTGAAAAACGGTCGCGCCGTTGGTATACTTTTCGCTTTCGCGTGCGGGCATAACCCGCAGTCTTTCAATCCGTTGAGCCGAGGAATCCCCGTGACGACGCCGAATACCGAGTTGCCGAAAAATTACGCGCCCGAAGAAGTCGAAGCCAAGTGGCGCGCGCATTGGCAGAACACCAATCCCTACACATATGACCCCTCCCGCCCGCGCGAGGAAACCTTTGTGGTCGACACGCCGCCGCCAACGGTAAGCGGCTCGCTGCACATGGGGCATATCTTCAGCTATTCGCACCAGGACTTCATCGTCCGTTTCAACCGCATGCGCGGCAAGAACATCTTCTTCCCCATCGGTTGGGACGACAACGGTCTGCCCACCGAACGGCGCGTCCAAAACCTGTTCAACGTGAAATGCGAACCGCACGTTCATTACGACCCGAACTTCAAGGCCGAACGTGGCCGCAAAGGCGATCCGCAACCCATCTCGCGCAAGAATTTTATTGAACTCTGCGACATCGCCACGAAGGAAGACGAAGAAGTCTTCCGCCACCTGTGGCAACGCATGGGCATGTCCTACGACTGGGACCAGGAATACGCCACCGTCAACGAACACTGCCGCAAGATTTCTCAGTTGAGCTTCCTCGAACTGTTGGAAAAAGGCGAGGTCTACCAGGCCGAACGGCCTGTGCTGTGGGATGTCGATTTCCGCACCGCCATTGCGCAGGCGGAATTGGTCGATAAGGAAGTACCCAGCGCCTACCACTTCCTGCGATTCGGCATCGAAGGCACGAGCGATTACCTCGTGATTGCGACAACCCGCCCCGAATTGTTGCCCGCGTGCGTGGCGGTGCTGGTCCATCCCGACGATGATCGATACAAGGGTGTCATCGGCAAGAATGCGGTCACGCCACTTTTCCATGCGCCCGTACCCATCATGTCCGATGCGAAAGCCGATCCCGAAAAGGGTACGGGCGTCGTGATGGTGTGTACGTTTGGCGACCAAACGGACGTCGAGTGGGTCAAGACGTACAACCTGCCAACGCGTCAGGTGCTGGACCGCGATGGTCACTTACTGCCTGTCAAGTTTCTACATCCGCGTGAAGTCGATAGCGCGCACCGGTTCGTCAGCATCGAGCCGGATCAAGCGAATCACGTCTACTCGCAATTACAGGGCAAGTATGCGAAGCAAGCACAAAAAATAATTGTCGAGATCGCAAACACGACCGATGGCGTCATTGATCGTCCCAAGCAAGACATGACGCACGCGGTCAAGTACTTCGAGAAAGGCGACCGACCGCTCGAGTTGATCCCTGCCCGGCAATGGTTCACGCGCATCCTCGAACACAAAGACGCGTTCGTGGGACAAGGCCGCAAGATTCAGTGGCACCCCGCGCACATGGCGGCGCGCTATGAGAATTGGGTGCTCGGCCTCAACCAGGATTGGTGCCTAAGCCGCCAGCGTTTCTTCGGCGTGCCGATCCCCGTGTGGTACAAGCTCGGCGAAAACGGCGAAGTGCTCTACGACGAGGTCATCAAGCCGCGCGCAAACCAGTTGCCAATCGATCCGCTTGACGACGTTCCCGGCGGTTACACCGCGGATCAACGCGACGTGCCCGGCGGTTTCACCGGCGACCCGGACGTCTTCGATACATGGGCCACCAGTTCGCTCACCCCCCAAATCGCGACACATGGGCCGCTGAATCCCGAGCGCCACAAGAAGCTGTTCCCCATGGACGTGCGCCCGCAGAGCCACGAGATCATCCGCACATGGGCCTTCTACACAATCGTGAAGGCGTGGATGCACGAGCGCGAAGTGCCCTGGTACAACGTCATCATCAGCGGATGGATTCTCGACCCGGACCGCAAGAAAATGTCCAAGAGCCAGGGCAACGTCGTCACGCCGGAACCGCTGATCGATCAGTATGGCGCGGATTGCGTCCGCTATTGGGCGGGCCGCGCGCGTACCGGCGTGGACACCGCATTCGACGAACAGGTTTTCAAGGTCGGCAAACGCCTCGCGACAAAACTGTTCAACGCGTCGAAGTTCGTGCTCGGGCGCTTTGAAAGCATCGACCCCGCGCTGCTCGGCCCGGAACGCGTCACGCACGAAACCGACCGCGCAATCGTCCGCGAGTTGCGCCCGCTCATCGAGCGCGCCACCGCCGCCTTCGACCAATTCGACTACGCTCAGTCGCTGCAGCTCACGGAAGACTTCTTCTGGGGCACCTTCTGCGACAACTACGTCGAACTCTCAAAACCGCGCACCTACGAAGAAGAACTCAGCGAAGGCCGCCTCAGCGCCGCCTCAACGCTGCGCCTCGTCCACCGCGCGCTGCTCCGAATGTTCGCCCCCTTCATGCCCTTCCTCACGGAAGAAATCTGGCACTGGACCTACGCCAACGACCCCGGAATGAACGAAACCATCCACCGCAGCCCCTGGCCAACGCCGGAGGAATTTAAATCGATCCCCTTCCCAATGCACGCGTCCACGTATCAACGCATATCCGACGTCATTGCGGAAGTGAGAAAAGAGAAAGCGCGAAACAACCTCAGCATGAAGGCCCCAATAACTCGAATCGAAGTGATTGCCGCCGGAGACGATTTCGCAGCTTTAGAGTCTGTCTGGGGTGACATAAAGGGGATGTTGCACATCAATTCAGTCGAGTTGCGGACAGCCCCGTCCGCTACTAGCATGCAAATTAGCATCGACTTCCAGTTATTGACGTAAAAACGGCATCGATTTACCGAGACGGCACCGCCTTCATCGAAGCTGCATTCGCGAATCGATTGCAGGTTAGGTACGCGAAAGCAGGGCGCTGAATCCGGCTTGCTTGAAGTGACGATCCGTTGTTAGCGATTCCTGGATACCGTGATGCTGCATAGCAACGAACGACGTGCAGTCGACCAGTGACCATTCTTTGTCGAGCCTAGCGCCGTATAGCCTTACAGCTCGCTCCACTAAATCACTATTTCCAGCGATAATTGTTGTCTGCTCGTCCAGGATCAACGAGTCGTAAAGCGCAACAAATGCCGACCTTGACGCCTGTCTAGACATTCCGTTCCCTAGCTCGACGAGAACATACTCGGTGGTGTAAATCTTTCCCTCGTATTCGTCGCTAAACGCTTTAGCAACGCCGTGTGCGCTATCCCTCGGATTGGCTAGCGCGAAGTAGTACGAGGTGTCCGCGAAAACGCAGTTCACTTTTTGGGGCAACCGTACAAGTAATGGTCGTGATTTAAGGACATGTCCGGAGGGAGATCGGGGGCTATCCCAATAAAGGCGGCGTACCTTTCGCTCAATGTTCGTCCCCCCTCCTTGGCGGGGCCTTCCCGTAGAGACGTTGCCTCGGATGGGAACGCGTAGACCTCTACCGTAATTCCTTCAGGTAGGGATTCTCCATCCTCCAGAATGATGACCCCACCTTGCACTTTGCCGCGAAATGTCATAGTTTCATTCCTTTCACGTTCAGTATACCATGGGTGAGGAAGTCCATGTCACTGCCCGGCTTCACCGAATTCCCTTTCACGCACAATGGCACCGACCGCGTTGTCTTCCAAAAGGGATTCGGCCCGGGTGTCGTGATCATGCACGAAATTCCCGGCATCACGCCGGAAGTGCAACGCTTCGCCGAACGCGTCGCGGACGCGGGGTTCACGGTGTTCATGCCGCACTTGTTCGGCACGCCGGGCAAGGCGTTCTCCAACGCATACGCCGTTGCGCAAATGGCGCGGGCCTGCATCAGCCGCGAGTTTTCGGTGTTGGCGTCGCGCGGGTCGAGTCCGATTTGCGAATGGCTGCGTGCTCTTTGTCGGCACGTCCACGAGGAAATCGGCGGCAGGGGCGTTGGGGCCTTGGGCATGTGTCTTACGGGAAACTTCGCGCTGGCACTGATGGTGGACGACGCCGTGATGGCGCCGGTGTTGAGCCAACCGTCGCTGCCCTTCCCCTTGGGCAAGGACCGCCACGCGGCGCTGCACCTCTCCGACGACGACCTGTGCGTGGTGAAACGCCGTGCGAAGGAAGGCGCCGGGGTCCTCGGCCTCCGTTTCACGCACGATCCACTGTGCCCGCCCGAACGGTTCCAACGCCTGCGCGACGAACTCGGCGACGGCTTTGAGGGAATAGAGATCGATTCGTCGCCGGGTAATCCGCACGGGCATCCACGTACTGCGCATAGCGTGTTGACCAAGGACCTCATCGACAAAGAAGGCCAGCCCACGCGCGCGGCGTTGGATCGCGTGCTCGCGTTCTTCTCCGAACGCCTGAAATAGTGCTGTTCGGATTATGGCGGCGAGTATCGTCATGCGCTACACTTCTGGCACCACGAAGTCGAGGGAGGGCGTAATGATGCCGGAACCAACCATTGCCGAACGTAAACCCGCCGTCCTGGAACTCGAGCCCGGATCGTATTGGTGGTGCCGCTGCGGAAGATCGAAGAACCAGCCGTGGTGCGACGGGTCGCACAAAGGGTCCGAGTTCTCGCCGGTGGAAGTGACCATCACCGAAAAGCGCAGCTACGCGATGTGCCAGTGCAAACACACGGGCAAGTCGCCGTTCTGTGACGGAACGCACAAGCGCTTGCCCACGTAATCGCTTCGATTCGCGGGCGCTAGTTGCGCGGATCGCATCGCGCCGATAGGATTGCGCGCATGTCCATTGAATCCGAGCCGAGAGAAAACGCTCAACCCCTGCCCAACGCGGGATTGATCACCGTGTTACAGCGCATCGGCATAATTGGCTCCGGGCTCCTTCTCTTCGTGTCGATCCTCGTTTCCGCCACAAAACCGAATGCACTCGGCGGCATCGTGGGTATCAACGGCGTCTGGATTTACAGCGTCGCTGTTGCATTCTTCGCAATCCAATATACCTGGCTGCGCTCGTCGGGATTCAGCGCGAGAAAGGACACCGTCTCCCCCGCGACGCGCTGGGCGCGGTTCGGGTTTCTGTGCATATTTCTTGTCTGCGTGAACACGTTCGTTTCCAGCGCGCGCGGACTCATGCATTGGGGCATCGTTGCCGGACACGACGAGCCGCAGTACTACGCGTACCTGCATTCGTGGGTCTTCGATCACGACGTAAACTTCGAGAACGAACTGAAACGAATTCCCGGCGCCTGGCAGTTGATGAGCGAGGCGCACCAGGAACGACCCGAGTATAACGTTGCCCCCATCGGCACCCCGATCGTCTGGATGCCATTCTACCTCGCCGCGCACGTTGTGCTACTGGTGCTGCGCGCGTTGGGCGAAAACGTGCCGGCGGACGGCATCTCGACGCCGTATGCGTTCGCATGCGCGTTCGGCAGCAGCGTGTGCGTGTGGCTTGGCATGATTATGGTCCATGCCTCGTTGAAACGATGGTTCTCGGAGCTAGCATCGTTCCTCGCGACAGTCCTGTTGTGGGTTGCGTCGCCGATCATCTGGTACCAGACTGATCAACCGTGGATGTCGCACGCCGCATCATTCTTTGCGGCGTCGCTCGTGTTCTGGATTTGGGTGCGCGGCCAGGAAGAAAAGGGGATGACCAATTGGCTCGCGCTTGGCGCGGCCATCGGCCTTGCGATGCTGGTGCGCCCCACTCACGCCGTGCTCGTAATCCTGCCAATCGCCGATCTGGTGCGCGACGCGAAGGACCGTTCTGCGCTGCTTCGATCGGTTCGAGGCTTCGCTTCGATGACTGCGATTGGCTTTGTCGTTTACATGCTGCAACTTGCGGTCTGGTATGTCCGCTACGACTGGGCCACGCGAGGCATCAACACTCCGCCCGGAAGTCCGATGGCGTGGACGCGTCCCGCCATCCTCGAAGTACTGTTCTCCGCGCACCACGGGCTCTTCGCGTGGCATCCAGTGCTGCTCGCGGGTTTCGTCGGACTCATCGCATTCTGGAAACGCACGCGCCACGTAGCCGTCTGTTCCGCGCTCGTACTCGCGGCTTACGTCTACTCGAATGCCGCGATCGACGCGTGGCACGCCGGCGGCTCCTTCGGCATGCGGCGGTTCGTGGGCGTGCTCCCGTTCATGGCGCCGGGCATAGCTGCGTTCGGCGTGTGGTGCGTGCGCTTCTGCCGCAAGCATTACCTGGTCCCCGTCACGGCGGCCGTGTTGATCGCCTTCCTATATAACTTCCTGCTCATCGTTCAGTCGCGGTCCGGCTGGACGCCGTTCGGCCGTCCGGTTTCCTTTCAGCAGGTGTGGAGCGCCTCGGCGACGATCTTCCACGACATGTTTGGCAATCCGTTTTCGTATCCTGCCAGTTTGTTGTTTGCGGCGAAGTACGACGTGTCGCCATCGCAATACGACGTGATGGGCGGCGTTCCGTTCTCGCCGGATATCGACGTGCAGGGTCCGGCGTTGCGTCCGTTCCTCGGCGCCGGATGGCAGACGGACTATGCGTATGCCTACCGCCACAAGGGCGCGTTCGTGGCGCAATCGCAGCACAACGAGTTGCTCCTCTACATGCACAAAGGACATGCCTACGACCTGAAACTCGCGCTGTCGTTGCCAACGCAAATGAACGAACCACAAGACGTAGCGTTCTCATTGAACGGAAAGAACCTTGGAAAGGCGACGCTCGAGACCGAGGCCAAATCAGAATTGAGTCTGTTCGTGCCGGGCGACATCACCATCGAGGGAACTAACGTGCTTTCAGTCGATCTCGCAAGTGTGCAACCCACATTCCGTACGGGTTCGCGAGGCGAAGGTGGCGGGCACGGGCTTGAATTGCCGACGCGCAAACCCTACATGGCCGCGGCGTTTATATGGCGGCTGGCCGTTGCCACGCATTACGACACGCCGCAAGACAAACAATCGACGGAGCAGCCGGTTGAGGACGGCCGGTTTGACGAGACAAAACGAGATAATACGAGATGATATATGACTACGCGCGCGCGGCACCCAGCAGTTGGTACAGGGTGTCGACATCGCCCGGGGCGTAGCCCGAATAATGGCTGTTGACGTAGCCGAACACGTTCAACCGTTGCCCCAGGATCGATTTCATCACGGTTGCCCACCGTTCGAGGTCGGGCTTGCGATCGATTACGTGCTCTCCCCAGGTCTTCGTGATCTTCTCAATGCCATACCGATCGCCCAGCAGCCGGACGTACGCGAACGGCCCGGTAAGTATGCCGCCGACTTTCATGAGTTGCTCCGACCGGTACATCCACGGATGATCGATTAGGGCGAGCGTGATTCCGTGAGATCCCAACAGTTCGAGAAGCGGCTTGCGAATCCACAACTTATTGCGCACTTCAACCACGAATAGGTGCCCGTCCTTCGGCAGCGACTCGACGAACGGCGCCAGCCGCTCAAGGAAGTCCGATTCGTTGACATTGTATTTCTTCGAGTAGTACGGGAACTGAAATACAATTGGGCCGAGTCTTGGTCCGAGTGTGTCCATTGCCTTGAGGAAATCGTTGAATTCGCGTTCGCACGCGACGAGGAATTTTTCGTGCGTAATGATCTGCGGGGCCTTCGCGGCGAACGTGAAGGTTTCCGGCGTGCGCTCGCGCCATCCATCGATCGTAGACTGGCGGGGCGTACCGTAAAACGTCGAATCGATCTCGACGGTGTCATAACGTTGCGCGTACTCGGCGATGTAGTCCGCCTGCTTCGCGCCGGCAGAATAGACCTTACCGACCCAGTCGGACGTGCTCCAACTGCACGTTCCAAGGCGTATGGAAGGTGCGTGCGAACCTTCTTCTACGATGGCGCACCTGCAGTCTTGCCCGGCTGGCCGCCCTTGGGCCGATCGGGTCCGAAGTACATCAATATCGGCCGAACAGCAAACACGGCAAAGCCGAGCACAAACACCCATACGTATGCCATGACAAAGCTGGAGAAATACGCGCCAAGGACCGCACCGAACAGGATCGAACTCCACTTCAGGCAGCCGATATCCCACACGGTCCAAACACGTGGCTCGAAGAACCTCATTGTACTCACCTCCGGATTACGCAATGGCTCCATTGAAATTATACCGTTCTCCGTACTTTTCTTGGCAGCTTGGGTTTGAGTTGTGCACCAGCATGCGGTGGGCCTGAACCGTTTTTCCGGGCTAATTTCAACTAATTCGTGCAAAACAATAAAATATTGTTGCGTGATTTGCGGACTTATGATATGCTTCGCATGGTTATGAGGTCATCTCTTGACTTGGGAGGAGAGGCCAGATGGGGCTGAGAATCGGCGAAAGTACGGCCGCGTTGACGGCGCAGCGGCACGTTCAGACCACCACCAAAGCGCTGCTGCAGAACTACCAGCGGCTCGCGTCCGGTCAGCGGATCAACCGCGCGGCGGACGACGCGGCCGGCCTGGCCATTGCGGAGGCATTGCGTTCGGATGTACGTCAGTACACGCAGGAAGTCGAGAACCTCCAGTCGGGCATCAGCGCGTCGCAGACAGCCGATGGCGCGCTGGAAACGCAGGGCGACGCTGTCCAGCGACTGCGCGAACTCGCGGTCCAGGCGTCGAACGGCACGCTCACGGACGAGCAGCGCGCTGCGATCAATGACGAGGCGCAGCAGCTCATCCAGCAGATCGACGAAACCGGAAACGGCGCCGAGTACAACGGAACGAAACTCCTGGATGGGAGCCAGTCTTCGGTTTCGTTGGGGACGGAGGGTGGCGATGAACTCGCGTTGAGCGAGTCCACCGCATCGTCTCTTGGCATAAGCGGCATCGACCTCAGCACGCAGGCCGGAGCGCAAAGCGCGATATCCAATTTGGATGATGCGCTCGAACGGATCAGCGAAAGCCGGGCCAGTATCGGTGCGCAGCAAAGCGGATTCGAGAGCGCTATCAACGTGCGGGAAACCACGAGCAACAACATTATCGAGTCTGAGTCGCGTATTCGCGATGCGGACGTGGCGAAGCTGGTCATCGAGCAGACGCGCAACCAGATTCTGCTTGGCGCGGGCGTCAACGCGATCAAGAAGTCGAGCCTGAACAGTCAAGTCGCGGTGGGCTTGCTCGGACAATAGACGACAACGCGAGAATCAGGCAGCCCGTCGCAGGCTGCCGCGGCGCCGGCCGCGCACCGTATGCGCGACGGCAATCATGGTGACGCAGGCTGCGAGCGCTACAACACCCGCGACCGGCAGATTCGGCGGTGAATTCGGATCGGTCGGATCGGAGTTGCCCTGGAATTCCAGCAGATTTGACAGCCCATCGCCGTCCGGGTCGCCCATTGCGCCGTTCACACCCGCTGCATCGTCTATCGCCAATCCGTAACGGAGTTCCCAGTAATCCGGTAATCCATCGGAATCGGAATCAGGAGTCGTAAGCCACACTTCCGCGACCTGACAGCCGCGGCCACTCACCCGATCGAAGGATAGCACCAACTCCCCATCCACGACCGCTGAGGAGGGGATCGTGTATTGCACCTGATACGGAGCCGATCCTGGTACGCCGGACGTACCCAATACATCGCCATCGGCCCTTGCGGTCATTACGGCGTTGAAACGACCAAGGTAGGTTGCCCGGACAGTGTACGCAGCGTCGGCCTGGAGGCCTGTATAGCGCAGTTCGAGCGGCTGGCCGTAGAGCGTTTGAGCCTGATCTTGCCATGAGCGCAAACCCGCGCCTTGGCGCAGATTGGTTGTGACGCCGTTGTGCCAGACGAACTCGTTTTGCGTGGATTCAACGTAACCGGGATCCAAGTCGTACGGTTCCTGCTGAACGCGGTGCGGCTGTTTCGACGAGTTGCCAAGATCGTCGTAGTATCCCGCAGGTCCGGGATCCTCCCAATTCAAGAGCGCCTCGATGGCATCCAACTTCTCCCCTTGCGTCGCCATGGGCGCAATTACATTCGTAAACCAATACTCGTAGAAATGACGATCGTTCACGGACCAATCGACAAGATCGAGCACGCAACTGCGTTCCAGCCCGCTCGCGACGTACGGCGCGTTCACACTGCTCTGATAGTGGATAGACGCGAAAAGATCGACGCACAGGTCCTCGATGCGGTCCCGCAGATCGGTGCGCACCGGATTGGCCGTCGCCATATTGAAGATAGCAGTCGCGTTGTTCATGGCGTTATTCGCGCCGATTGAGGGCGCGGTTTCCAACACGGCGCGCGCTTGTTGTTGCAGACCGTTTTCGTTAATCACGCGCGCCCGGATGTATCGATCGTAGTATGCGCGTAATAGTAGGAACTGCCAGCGCCAGTTCCCCGCAAGCCCGGGCTTTTGCGTTTCCAGCGTTGTCCATTGGTTAAACGTGCTGTTGACGCCCGTGTTCGAGACGAGCGGCCCACGCCAATTCCGTTCGAGGTTGCGAATGCCTGACGCCACATCCGAAGCCACGTCGGCGCCGAAAAAGAACCGGCCGTAGTCGTGCAAAATATCGTCGATGTTCGCGCCGGGGTCCCACCCGCGCATGCTCCATATCTGTTTGTTCACGTCGTCGTGCGCACCGTCGGAGTAGGCGATAAAGCCGTTTGTCAGCGGCGCGAACCGGTTGTGAATGGCCGCATGGTCTTCCGGCCGCGGATTCGATGCTTCGCGGTTTTGGGTGTGCGCGAGCGCCTGGTCCCATTCGGGCACGGGATACTGGCAGCGTACGTTGTGTGTGATGTCGGGATAGTGGCGGATGGGATATTGGCCGGGCGTGCGCGTGCGCATTTCATCGAGCGTCATCCACGTCCACGGCCCGTACACCATCCCCACCAACCAGGCCGGTTGCTGTGATTGCAGTTCGTCGAACAGCGTATCGTTGGCCGTGTGCTCGAAACCCTGGTTCGACAACCACACACCGCCGTTGGGATGATAGGTCGCCAGCGTGTCGTGCAGGTCCTGTACGTAATCGAGGACGAGTAGCGGGGAATTGCTGCCAGGATCGCCGCCGGGAACGAACACTCCATCGAGCCTCGCGCAATCCTGATACAGCGCGGCATGGTCCGCGAGCGCCTGCGCGCGGAGCGTTGCGTTGTTCAGATCGAAATTGGCGGGGGTCCAAACCCAGTACTGGATACCATAATCGTCGCAGATCGCGCTCACGGCTTGATTCATCTGCGCCGCCGTAATTGGAAAATGTGGGCTCGGGGAATCGAAGGGGATGTTCTCGATTGCGTTCGCCCCGAATATTACCAGCTCCCTGATGTACTGCTCGTACTGTGCGACCGACCAGCCGTCGTACGTGTTCGCCGTGTTCCGATATCCGAGTTGGTGTCCGCGCAATGGGTAGGCGGGCGCGGTTATGATGTTTGGGGCTTGTGGCAGTTGCGCGACGCCGTTAGCCCACTCGATGCTGCGCAGTAATTTGCCGACGCCATACAACGCGCCGCGCGCATCTTCGCCGATGACCCAGACTATCGTGGGCCCAACCCCGTCCGATTGCGCGAAGAGGTGGTACCCTTCCGCACCGATGCCCAAACCGGTTTGCGACGTAATCGCGATGACCGTGCCCGAGGCTGGAAACGCTGTGGTTACAGGCCAGTTCAAGCCGGTCCGGTCTTGAATCTCTTCAGCGAGTACGACTGCCGCCTTCGCCTCGGATTTGGGCAAGGTTCCCGACCGCTGCACGACAACTGCACTCGTCAGACTGACGATGCCGGGAGGCGGCTGCGACGTGTTAGCGACATTCACGAAGCGCGGGGTCGATACGGCATAGGGTGTGCCACCTTCCGTTACAGTCAGCGTCACCGTGAAGCTGCCCGGCGCTGTATACGTATGCGTCGGATTTTGTGCCGAACTCACCGGAGTGCCGTCCCCAAAGTCCCACGACCACGCAGTAATTGGACCGCCGCTTGTTGTGCTCGTGTCGGCGAATGTGACCGTGAGCGGGGCCTGCCCGAGCGTGGTATCCGCCGTGAACGACGGCGTTGCGGACTTCTCGTCCGCGGCGGCGCACGCGCACCAGACGACCAGTGCGCACCTGGCCCAGACTCGCATCGGACGTTTCCTCATGGGGCCCAGTCGATGCCCACACCGACACATTATCGCACGCGACGCAGTAGAAGACATGCCACCTTTTTGCCGGGCGGCCCGCTCGAACGGGGACGCTATCGCGGAGTATGTGCGGCGAGGTTTTTCGCGACATGCTCCCAGTTGACGATGTTCCACCATTCGTCGACGTACTTCGCGCGGTCATTGCGATACGTGAGGTAGTATGCGTGCTCCCACACGTCGATGCCGAGTATGGGAATCGAGTCCCACGTGCCGAGTTTCTGCTGGTTCTCCGCTTGCAGCACGATGAGGCGGTGGTCCGTGACGCGATGGTGCAGGAGCGCCCAGCCGGAACCTTCGACGGCTTTCGCGGCGGCGGAGAACTGCGCTTTGAACGCCGCGAAGCTGCCGAAGTCTTGCTTAATCTTGTCGGCAAGCTGGCCTGTAGGCTCGCCACCGCCGCCCTTGCCCGCCGGCGCCATGATGGTCCAGAAGAGCGAATGCAGTGCGTGGCCGCCACCGTTAAACGCCGCCGCGCGCGACCAATGCTGCACCATCGCGAAATCGTTCGCCGCGCGCGCATCCGCCAGCGCTTTCTCGGCCTTTATGAGATTGGTCACATATGCGGCGTGGTGTTTGTCGTGATGCAACTTCATCGTCTCGGTATTGATGTACGGTTCCAACGCATCGTATGGATACGGTAAGTCTGGCAACTTATGATCGGTCAACGCGCCGCCGCCGGACGCAGCCGGCTTATCCTCCGCGGCGGCAAGCACCATGTTCGGCGTGGCGAATGCGGCGCCCGCCGCGGCTATGCCGCTGGCCGATTTCAGAAACGTTCTGCGCGTATTCTTCATGAAATACTCCCTTCACGCCCATTAGCCCAGGGCAGGTATCGATGGGCTTGCAGCATGTTGCGCGTTAGCAGCTCCCTCGTAGACTAACAGCATGGACGGAAAAAAGAAAAAAGCCCGCGGGCCGGAACGGGTCCGCGGGCACTTCGTAACGATATGCGTCAGTTGCTGACGAGGCTCGATAGCTGGAGGATCGGCATGAACAGCGCGATAACGATACCACCGACGACGACGCCCATCATGAGAATGAGGATCGGCTCGATGAGGCTCGTTAACCCGTCTACCGCCGCCTTCACTTCGGAATCGTAGAAGTCGGAGATTTTCGCAAGCATCTGTTCGAGGGCGCCCGTTTTTTCACCGACACCGATCATTCGCGTGACCATCGCTGGGAATTCCTGGCTGCGGGCCAAGGGCTCGGCCAAGGTCTCGCCGCCCCGCACGTTATCCGCCGCCTTGCGGACGACGCGCGCGAAGACTTCGTTGCCGGCCGTGCGCTCGACGATTTCGAGCGCGGCGAGGATGGATACGCCGCTGCGCGTTAGGGTGCTCAGCGTGCGGGCAAAGCGGCTGATCGCCACCTTGCGCAGGAGCTTGCCGAACACCGGCAACTTGAGGAACATCGCGTCGGTTTGCAGCTTGCCGTTCGGGGTTGCGCGATACGCGCGGAACCCGACAACGGCGCCGATGAACGCCGCGATGACGATGAGAATTTTCCAACTGCGGAGCACTTCGCTGATGTTGATCAGCATTTGCGTCGGCGCAGGCAGCGCCTTGTCGAAGCTCTTGAAGATTTCGGCGAATTGCGGCACGACCCACACGATGAGGCCGGTGGCAATCAGCAAGATCATCGCGAACGCAACGACCGGGTAGGTCATCGCCGACCGGATGCGCCGCTTCAATTCCTCCATCGCTTCCATGTAATCGGCGAGTTGGAGCAACACATTATCGAGGTTACCGCTCGCTTCGCCCGCGCGAATCATGCTCACGTACAGATCGGTGAACACGCGCGGGTGCCGTTTCAACGCTTCCGAAAAGGAATCGCCGCCTTCGACGGCGCTGCCGATGTCGCGAATGGTCGTCGCGAACCGCGCGTCTTCGGTCTGTTCGGCGAGAATGTCGAGGCCCTGCAGCAACGGCAAGCCCGCGTTCACGATCGTCGAAAGTTGGCGCGTGAACACGAGGATTTCCGTGGACTTGACGCGCGCGCCGCCTTTTGCTCCTAACTTGGCCTCTTTGTCCTTCACGCTTTCGGGCGTCAAGCCCTGCGCCTGCAAGCTGCGCAGGAGCGCCTGCTTGTTTTCGGCCGTGAGCGTGCCCGACTTCCGCTGGCCGTCGCGGGTCTTGGCTACATACGCAAATGTTGGCATCGTCCGCTGCTCCTTCGTCCGTCCGCTAAGACTCACATCTCTCCAGTTCGCCGAAGGAAGCAGTGCAAGGAGTAGGCCAACGGTTTTGCTTACGCCCAGTATTTTCGTAACATTAATGTTTACAGAACTTTATGCGATAGTCAGTCGTCGCCGCCGATTTCAAGGCGTGACAATAAAGCGGACTTTGCGTGCAAAAATGAACAACGGCCAGGTTTGGGTGGCATGTGATTCACTTCATCGAATTTGGTGCAAGGCGGGGTGTATCGCCTATCTCGGGGCCGAGGATTGTAAATCAGCCGGATCGCCGTGATTTTCGTTTTCCATATGCCGCCAGCTCTTCTCGTACAACCGTACGAAGGGCGCCGATAATCGGCTCTTTTCGTGCCCTAACGTGCTCGCGCAGTGCGTCGTTGATTGCTGTCTGGTAGCTACCACCGCCAGCCGCATCGGCTTGATCGCGAAACCAATCGAGAATTCTCGTGTCGATTCGTATGGTTATCCGAGTCTTGCCCGGACTGGGAATGACTGCCCCGCGCTTTCCCTTTGAAAAATCATATTCTTTCTTCATAGATCCGACCTTTCGTATGCACTTCGTTCGTGACGCGTCGCTCTGCGCGCCGATATCATCCGCACGACATCGCCCCGCCAGGTATACACGACGACCAAGATTCGACCGAGTGAATCCATTCCAATCGTTACAAACCGATCTTCCAGTGGGTGTTCGTCCAAAACAGTCACAGCGCGTGTGTCCGAAAGCACGGTGGTAGCATCAGCGAAACGTACTCCATGTTTTGCGACATTTGCGCGTGCTTTGGCCGAGTCCCATTCAAATTCCATGCTCAATTATATGTACATTTGTACATACCGTCAAGCGAGGGCAGGTGTGTCAAGGCGGAGGAACCGTGGGAGCGTTAGGCAAGAATCGGCGCAATGACGTGCCCATGCACGTCCGTCAGCCGGCGTTCGGTGCCGTTGTGGTAGAAGCTGAGTTGTTCGTGGTTGATACCGAGGAGGTGGAGGATGGTGGCGTGGAAGTCGTAGATGGTGGTGATGTTTTCGACGGCTTTGTAGCCGAATTCGTCGGTGGCGCCGTAGCTGAAGGGGGCTTTCACGCCCGCGCCCATGAGAAACGCGGTAAACCCGCTGGGGTTGTGGTCACGGCCGCTGGCGCCTTTTTGAAAAGTGGGCATGCGGCCGAATTCGGTGGCCCAAACGACGAGGGTGTCTTCGAGTAGACCGCGCGCTTTGAGGTCTTTGAATAGCGCGGCGCAGGGTTCGTCGAGGATGGGCGCATGGATGTCGTACTGTTTTTTGATGACCTTGTGGCCGTCCCAATTGCCGACGCCCTCGCCCATGGCGTAGGCGCCGTTGAACAGGTGCACAAAACGGACGCCGCGTTCGAGGAGGCGACGCGCGAGCAGGCAATTGCGCCCAAAGGCGGCCTTCAGTTTGTTTGGGTCGTCAACGCAGTACATGCGGCGGGTCGATTCGGATTCGCCGGTGAAGTCGTCGACTTCGGCGGCGCGCAGTTGGAGTTTCGCGGCCATTTCGTAGCTTGCTATGCGTGCACTCAGTTCCGTGTCGCCCGGGAACTGTTCGAGATGCTTCTCGTTCATGAATTTCAGGAACTCGCGCGTGGCGCGGTCCGCTTCGGGCGAAATGCTGGCCGGCGTGTTCAGATGCGCGATGGGTTTATCGGCGCTGAACGAGACGCCCTGATACACAGCGGGCAAGAAACCGGCGGTCCAACTGTTCGGTCCCATTTGGGGGTATCCGCGCGGATCCGGAATCGCTATGTAGGCGGGTAGATCGTCCGCCTCGCACCCGAGCGCGTATGTCACCCACGCGCCGATACTGGGGAATCCGTCGAGAATAAAACCGGTGTTCATCTGGCTCTCGGCGGGACCGTGGGTGTTGCTCTTGGCGATCATGGAGTGGATAAAACAGAACTCGTCGACCATCTCTGCGAGATGGGGCAGGAGGTCCGAGGCGTACTTGCCGCATTGGCCGCGCGGTTTGAAGTCCCACAGCGGTTTGGCGACCGCGCCTTGCTCACCCTGAAATGTGATGAGGTTTTCGTTGCCGGGAAGGGGCTGTCCGTCGTATTTGAACAGCGCGGGTTTGTAGTCGAACGTGTCGACGTGGCTCACCGCGCCCGAGCAGAACACGAACAGCACGCGCGTCGCCTTGGGAGCGGCGTGTGGGGGGCGTGCGGCGAACGGCGCATCGGGGCGTATTACAGGGCGGATAGGTTCTGCGAGCGCCTTGTCGCGGCTCAACAATGCCGCGAGCGCGATGCTGCTCAGGCCTGTGCCGGCGTGTTCGAGGAAGGACCGGCGATCAAGGAGGCGAAGTCCGGCCTTAGAGACTGCTTCGGGATGTGTATTGCGTCTCATGCGGCTAATACCTGCGCTGCGGTTAGAAGCCGCATGTTTGTCTCGGAGCACATTTCCGCGAATTCGCGAATGCGCTCCCATTTGCCGTCGCCAAGGGTATGGCGCAATTCTTCGCGCAAAACGGTCAGGGCATGGAAAACCTCAATCATTGGCTACCGTGTTCGGCCGAAGGAATCTCGGCCGTTTTTATATCCCGCATCCTGCGCCATTTTTGGGCAATAAGTGAATTGGATGTTTCAAGCCTACGGCGAATGCGCTCGCGCACCTCACTATCGGAGAGGCCCTCATACTCCTTCTGCATCCGCTCCTGAATTCGGGCTTTCATTTCCACGCAGTCAAATTCCTTCTTGGCCATTTCAGACAACCTCCTTCGGCGAATAGATGCGAAGCGGTGGGTATCCTTCCGCCAGGTTAACCGAGTTGAACCCGTCGATCTTCTCGTGGTGCACGATGTGCTTGAAATTCCAGCTGACGATCATATCCGCATGATGCACTACCGCCAATGCGACGTGGTGCGCGTCAATGGAAGACGCGGCGCCGACGACACCATGCGAAATATAGCGGTTTCGAAGGTACTCGGTGTCTGCATTCGATACTATTTCCTCGATGCACATTTCCGGCAACGCTTGAAAAATCGTCTGGACGGCCTGCGGCGCATCGTCAAGCTCTCGCAATGTAATATTCGATATCAGGAGCTTCACGCGGCCACTTCGCGCCATTTCGAGCAATGCCAAGCTGTCCGCCTCGAATTCCGCATCCAGACAACCGCCGATCACCGAAGTGTCCACATATATTCTCAGGATGCGCATTGCTCTTACACAATTTTATCGCGTCATTTCGGAGACCACAAGAACACTCGCCGGTGTAGGCCGCCGCGGGGCATTCGGTCGGCGGGGATGGTGCTGGCGAGGATGGCGATGCGGTTTGTTTCGCCAGGGCGAACGTGGGCGGTCACGTCAATATCGAATGGAGTACCGGAGTCCTGGCGGGTGCGGTGATCGATCATCATGCCGTTCAGCCAAATCCAAATGCCGGCGCTATACACGCCGCCAATGGTGAGGCGCAGCGGTTTGTCCACAGCGCTTGCGGGAACGTCGACCGCGCCGCGATACCACGCGCGGGTCGCGGCGGGCCAACCGACGTCGTCCTGATAGCCTTGCACGTCCGAGTAGACCGTGTCGGAAATCGAGTCCCACTCGCCGCCGTTGCCGGGCGTATACCATTGTTCGAGCGTACCCATCTCGCGTGGGTCGGTCTTGAACTCCCATTGCGATGGGAACATGGCTACGAGATCGCCCTTTGCGCCGCCGCATTGATCCGCGAGGGCTTGATACGTCTCGCGAAACCATTCGAGTGTGCCGCGATGGTCTTTGCACCAATCGGGTGTGTGCGGAAGGAGCGCGGGATCGATTGTGGCGGCCTCATCCCGAATCGATTTCATTTTGTCGGCATTCGCGACGGCGCCCGCGAAGTCGCCGCCCGCGGCACATTCTTCCATCGTGAGGAATGCGCGCGTGTGATTGTGGGTCAATTCGAGTACGCGAACGTGCGTGCGGGTGACGTCGTCTGCTTCTTTTGTACGGCCAATTGCGCGCGCGATCAGCGAATCGAGTGCCTGCATGGTCGAGGGAGGAAGAACCACGTGCCATGGGATAAGCCTCCCCCAGGTGGTGTGAACATGCGTATCTTCCACGGCGCGTTCCAAGGTCCAGATGTATTGTTCGATGGGGTGTGCGGCGTCGCCGTAGAAGTTTTCGCAATAATCGCGCACCAACGCCTTCACATCTGCTTCGATGTCCCACATCAATTTGGAGCGCACGTAGTAATTGAGATGCGTGACCATCCAGTTGTTGTTTCCTTCGGTCCAGAATCCCCAGACACCGCGGTCTTTGTAGTAGCGCATATCATTGGAGAGTGTGTGTAGATTGGGGTAGGGAAGATTCTCCAGGCTCTTGCCCGGGTCGTAGTCGTATATGAATACACACCCCAGATCGCGCGTCCATCGGTCGAGCACCGTCTTGTACACCTGCCGTTGCCAACAGTGCGGATCGTCAATTTGGTGAAGCGTGCACGAGTCGATCATCGCGGATTGAATGCCGAGGTTGGGGCTCAACGGCCCAACGCCCTCCGGTGGGCGCACTCGGTTCGCGTAGCCGTTCGTCCACAACCAGCGATCGGGGAACTCCTTGTACACTTCCCTGGCGACCGCATTCGCGAAAAGGAACCACGTGTCGCTCAGACTGGGTTCTCCAAAGCCCTTTCCCGTGAAGCCAGGTTCCGCGGCCGTGCAGCGCGGGCAATGGCATCGCGGATGTCCGTCCGGCGGTGCAAACCCAAAAGTCCATAAGTCCGGGTTCGTGCGGAACTCTTCGGTGATCGTTTTCACGGCGATTGTGACGGATTCCGGTTCGGAAAGGCAGAGCATGTCCTTCACGCGTTCGCCTTTCTCGTTGACGGCAAAGATATTTGGATTGCTCTCGAAGTATTTTTCTGCCGGTGCGAGTCGCGTGATGCTTCCGTCGCCAGGCAGGCTCAGGCCCGTCAGGCTGTTCATGCGATTGCGCTCGCGCCACACTGCGAATTGCCTGGACTGTTCATCGTTTACGGGCATCCAACCGGAGTACCAAATGTTGCGGAAGCGAAAATCCGGGCGTTCGGTGACGTTGATCGGTTCAATGGCGATGGTCTCGCGTTTGGGGATTACTTCGCCATACATCCCAGGGAAGTACCAGCGGCACCCAAGTCGTGCCAACAGATCGTAGACGGCGTACAGTGTGCCATGATAGGGCCCGTCTTCATTCCCAGCGAGGAGGATACCGCCGGGGATGGTTGTGATGACGTAGCCTTCTTCGTTCATCTGATGCGTGAATCCGGACGGCACTTGGATCCCCGCGTCGCTAATCGCTCGGGCATCGCCCACGTAGATAGCCGCGCCCGCTACAGGTTTGTCCTCGGTTTGAATCTCGATGCGTGCGCCCGACATTCGCCCGAGGTATGTCTGTAATTCTTCCGCCGCGCGCCGCGTTTGTTCGCTGCACTCCGTGGCTACAACTATCGTGGAAACTGCCGTGCCGCGATTTACAAGCGTAGTTCCGTCAGCGTTCGTCAATGGCGTAATGGCGGTCGCCGCCACGAGTGTCAAAAGGAATGTTTGAAGTGCACTTCGCATAGTTTCCCCCGCAATTTCCTTGTCCGCGACGTCCAGCGCCTACCCCAATTTGGCGCATGCATCGCAGTATACAGGCAATTGGGTTTGCGACACCGTACCCGTTTCCGGTGGTCCGAAGGTCAGCACAGCCCCGATTCGGAGACACCCCGAGAACAAACAGCCTGTTTCCGTTGGCGTTTCCTCGGCCACAAAACGCTGGACGTGTGCTAAGATTAATGCGACGTCGCCCGTGCCGATTGGGTAAAACGTTGTCATCGGTGACAAGGCTTTCCGCGTTAGGTTACGGTGCGGTAACCTCATATGGCGACGGCAACTTGCAGGCTGCGGGGTGTACGCGGCTATTTCGAGTATTTGGTGCGGACAGTGCGGTGGCAGCACCCCAGGTTATGTTCAAGTTACCCCCGCTATTTCCTTGGCAAGGATATTGCTCCCTTTGGGCCCTAGGTGCGGTGTGGGTGGGTTGACCGGTACCCGCCCACCAAAACGAGGCGGAGATGCGGTATGTCGGATTTGATGTTGACGGAGGACGAGAAGCAACGGCTGCAACAGCTTCGCGAGAAACTCGTCACGGAACTCCTTCCCATGGTGAAAAAAGTTGAGGCGATCTCACAGGAACTGCTTTCGATTATGAGTTCCGCGAAGGAACGCAAGAAGCGGATATTGAACTAGACCGGGTGGGTCTGGTGGGCGGCCGCACGAAGGAGCGCGGCCGCCCACTATTTCATTGCACGTGCGGCAGAACGGACCGTACGTGCATTTGTTTTCTGCACGCCGCGGGGCGCAATGGCGGCACGCGCTTTGTTTTGTTAGCATGACGCCGTCACGGGCAAACGGAATGATCGATCCCATTCAATACGTCAGTCTTGCCGACGCGGAAGTCGCGTTCTACCGTGCCGAGGGCTATCTCGTCTTGCCGGGCCTGTTGGCGCAGTCCGACGCAGTGGCGCTGCGCGGGGACATTCTGGACATTCTGCGTATTGTCGGTTTCGGCACGACAAAACTCCGGCAGACGAAGCAGTATCTCGCGGACAGCCGGTTGGATGCCTTGATCAATAGTCCTGCACTCTGCGAGCTTGCATCGCGGCTGATGGACGGGCCAAGCACGCTGCATTCGCCGTTCACGGCGGTGAAGAGCACCGGCGGATCGCAGTTCCACTTTCACCAGGACAACCAGTACACGCGGTTCGACGGTCCGGGGATCAACTTCTGGTTTGCATTCGAGCGCATGACGCCGGAGAACGGCTGTCTGTTGGTCGCGCCACGCACACACCTTGACGGAACCATCGACGGCATCGAGAGTCCGGACAAGGATGGCCACAGGACGGTTGACTCCGTCCCGGACCATGTCCTTCCCGTCCGAATGCAGGCCGGGGATTGCATCGCATTTTCCCGGTTGACGGTGCATGGATCCGGTCCCAACGTAACGCCGAATCCGCGCGTCGCGTATGGCATACAGTTCTTTCGGGACGATGTACGCGCCCTTCATCCCGACGGAGAATGGCGGTTGCTGAAGGCATTTCCGCGCATCGATCCACGGCCCGTGGCCGAAATTGTCCCGGATGGGAAGACATGATCGTTCATCGCTGCGACGGTTGCGGAAAAGAATTGGCGAAGGGCCAATTGCGCTATCACGTGAAGATTGACGTGCGCGCGGCCTACGACAAGCTCGAGATCGGTCTGGCGGACCTCGTGCGCGATCACCGATCGGAAATGCTGAAACTCATAGAACGCATGAGGCACAAGGACCCGCGCGAGATCGAAGAAACCGTCTATAAAGGGTTCGAGCTGGACCTCTGCCCGTCGTGCCAGCGGGCTTACATCAAGGGGCCGTTGCGCTTTCATCCCGAACAGGGCGCACCGGAATCAGATATCGACATCGATTCGTTCCTGCGCTCGCTCGGATTGGACAAGCCGGTCGATGACGCGACGGAAAGCTGAGCGTCAGGGCCGCTTTTCCGCATCGCTATTGGGATCGCTCTTTGGCAACGCGCCATTTTCTTGTCCGTCGTCGCGCAGTGCAACGATTCCCCACAACACCAGCGTCGTGATGAGCAAGGCCATATAGAGGTAGTAGGACCACATTGCGTTCGCACTCGCGTCTTCGGTGGAGCCTACCACGGCAAACGTGACATCCGCAACGCGCGGGCCACTGCGACATTATTCGCTCGCGTGTCAATCGAAATGAGAGCACAGCCCGTTAGTGCCGGCGACTCGTTGACTGCCTAAAACGGCGCGTGCTAGACTCCGCGCTCTTCACCCCCTTGGCGCATCGATTGGTTGTGGAGTGGCTGTACATGTCTGCCATGGTGATTGGCACGAATTCGCGCAATACGCTATTTGAAGTGTTCCGCACGGGCGTCCACGAAGTGGTCCGAAAAATGGGGTTGCCCGTCGAGATATCGTTCACCGCCAATCACGCCGAAATAGTCGCGAAATCGATGGATTTCGGCAAGCGCGTCGAGTATTTCCGCATCGATTTCCCCGTGAAAGACGGGCTCGACCCGGACCAAATCCGGCACCGCATCGACGAGACCCGAATTCCGCATCAGCTTCGTGTCGTGGACGGCAGATGTTCGCTGACGCTGCCGGCGTTCGAGTGGCCGCAGATGCACATGCTCGAACCGATCGACAAGGTCGTTCTGGAGTTCGCCGGCCAGCCGCTGCGTTCGCAATCGTGGCAGGTAAACGTTGCGTCGTTCCGCAAGCTCGATTTCAACATCAATATGCTGATCGAGCAGTTGACGCAGAGCAAAGGTTCGGACATTCACCTGCGCGCGGGGACGCCGCCGTACATGCGCATCGACGGCGACCTGCGTCCGCTCGACTATCCACCGCTCAGCGCGGACGACATGCGCGAGATCGTGTTTCAGCTCGGCGGCCAGCAGCAGGTCGAGATACTGGAGACTGAGAAGGAAAGCAGCTTTCAGTACCATCTCGCGGGTATCGCGTACCTGCGGTGCAGCGGATACATCAAGATGGGCGCGATGGCGCTCGCGATTCGCTTCATCCCCGAGTCGCCGTTTCCGTTCGAGAAGCTCAACCTGCCCGAATCGATTCGTAATGTCGCGGATTCGCACCGCGGCCTGTTTCTCGTGTGCGGCGTGACCGGCAGCGGCAAGTCGACCACGCTGGCCTCGCTTGTCGACTACATCAACGAGAACCGGTACGCGCACATTATCACGACGGAAGACCCGATCGAGTTCGTGTACACGGACAAGAAATCGATCATATCGCAGCGTCAGGTCGGGCGCGACACGTTTTCGTTCGCAAACGCGCTGCGCGGGGCCTTGCGCGAAGACCCGGACGTGATTCTCGTGGGCGAGATGCGCGACCGCGAGACGATCCGCGCGGCCATCAGCGCGGCGTCAACGGGGCATCTCGTGTTCAGCACGCTGCATACGATGACGGCGGTGGACACGGTCAACCGCATCATCAGTTATTTCCCGAACGACGAACGCGACGTGATCCGTCAGGAACTGGCGTATACGTTGAAGGGCGTCTGCTGCCAGCGGTTGCTCAAGCGCACCGGCGGCGGCCGCATCCCGTGCATCGAATTGCTCCTGTGCAACCTGCCGATGGTGCGCGACGCGATCCTCGAAGGCGACATCCAGCGGCTCTACAACATCATCGAAGTCGACACGGAAATGAAGAGCTTCGATCAATACGCGGTAGAACTCTTTCGGAAAAACCTTGTCTCGCGCGAGGAAGCCATCTCCGCGTGCGCGGATGAAGAGGCGTTTATTCGCGTCACCACGGGAATCAAGGGCACCGAGGGCCGCAAGCTGCTGAAGTAGCCGTCAGGACGCGGCGAGAAATTTCTCCGGCCCGACTTCGGCGTATCCGTCTACGGTCACGTCCAATCGATACTCGACATCCTGCAGCGGGACGGATTGGAACGTGATCTCGTATTCGATTTTCGGGCACGCGTCCGGGTCGCCGGCGTCGTTTGCGCGAATCAACTCGAGAAAGTCCACGCCGCCCGGCGGCACCAGGGCAATCTCGGTCCCAAATCCGTTCGGATCGCTTGCCGTTCCCAACACAACCGGGTCGCCCGCGCCCGGCTTGGGAATGAACGTCACGGTCATGTCCGTCATGAAGCTGAAATCGCCGCTCGTGGCGGTGAGCACCGTCTCAACAAGTTCGAGTCGCTCCAGTCTGATGAACGCACTCAGATCGATATCGCCAACGGTTGTCACTTCACTTTGCAGTTCATCTTCCGTCGGCATTTCGCAGAACTTTTGCTTGTGCGTAATGGTCGCGCCGCCCTTCAGCGAAAACAGCGTGCTGAGAAAGCTGGCCTCGCCCACGGTGGCGGTCACACGAACGGGCCCTACGACCAAGTTGCCCTGAGGGGTGCAGGCGGAAGCGATGAGGATGAGAATTACAATAACGACAATAATTGCAAAGGTGTTTTGTCTAATAAAATCAGCAATTATGCGCATAATACAATACTCCTGCAGCACCCATAGACATGATGCCACAGCCGTGTGAATTTCGTAAAGGGGAAACGCCGAGGAAGCGTGTAGGAATCCGCCTACACGTGGATGTAGATCGCGGCGCCGGAGGGAAGTTTCGGAAAGAAATACGTGGCTTTTTGGGGCATCGACTCGCGCGCTTCGGCGCAGGCGCACACTTGCGACGGCTGCATGTTGCGCAAAATAAAGGCTGCGCCTTTCTTGCCGCTCTCGACCATGTCGACGGCGATGGCCGGGTCTTTCTCGTAGATGTGAAAGGCATCGGGCGCGAAGTGCAGGATGCCTTCGAGAATGCCGCCGTGCAACACCGAGACGTCGAGGTCGCGCCACGCGGGACCGTGCGCATCGCCGAGCAACGCGACGCGATCGATGTCGCGCAAGCGCAACACGTAGCGTTTGCCGCCGCGCAGCGCGAGGCCAATGGCGCACTCCTCTTCATCGCGAACGTGCGCGGCCAACTCGTCGTCCACCTTCAGGACCTCGAACCACTTCTCCAATTCGCGGAGGAATGCGGCCTCGTCAAAGTTGCCGGGCAGATCAATGACGCGGTGCGCGGGATACACGAACAGCCCCGGATCGTCCAGCGCGATGAAACCCATCAACACGTAGTCGTACGGGCGCGGACCGGTTGGCTTCTCGGCGAGGCGCATCTTGTCGCGGTAGGTGTGCGCGGTGCGGTACCGGTGATGACCGTCGGCGATGTACAGCCGTTTGCCCGCGAAAAATGCGGTCACGGCGGGATCCGCCTTCACGCGCCACACGCGCTGCGTCACGCCTTCGAAGGTGCGCGCGACGAGGTCGGGCGGGCGCTGGTTCATCTGACTTAAGAAATTCCCCAACTCGTGCTTATCGTCGCGGTATAACACAAACACCGCGCCGAGGTTCGCGCGGGTCGCTTCGGTCAGCGCAAGGCGGTCCGTCACCTTCCACTCGAAGGTCCGCTCGTGGCCGAGGACGGTGTCTTCGCCCGGCTCCGGCACTTTCGCCACGCCCAGGAACCCGCGCCGCACGCAGGTCTCGCCGTCCAGCGCCGTGAAGGTCTGCTCGAGCAGGTAATAGGAGTCGTCCTCGTCCTGTTTGAGGGCGCCCGTGGCAATCCACTCTTCGAGCAACTGCGCCGCGACGTCGTATTTCGATTTTCCGTCCCGGTCCTGCGGAAGTATCACATGCGTATAATTGTAGGGACTGCGCGCCGCGAGCACTACCCGCTCGTCTTCGGTGATGACGTCGAACGGGGGGGTGACAACGTCGTCGAGGCTACCGACGACGGCAGGATCGAAACGAAACGCGCGGAATCCGCGGACTTCTGACATGGTTGTAAACAGTCTCCCTGCGGGTGTTACCTAGAGGTAAACCAACAGTTTACGCGTGCGGCGGCGCGCGTTCAAGGTCGCGCACGGGTCTGCCACGACAGAACACGAAAAACGTGAGAGACACACGATCACAGATTTCACCGATGACACAGCGCGACGTAGTCACAGCCAAATCGCGGGTCCCGGGTATCGGGTTTCGGGTTTCGGGTGTCGGGTTTCGGGAATTCAAGAGGAGGAAGTAGCCGCGAAAGAGCGCAGGGAACGCACAGGTAGTCGGAGTCGGAGTCGGGTGGCGGGTGGCGCGGTACGTGGGAATCGGGGGCTGACGGTTCCGGCGGGTATGTCGTGAGCGTGGGTTGACGCGTGAGGATTGCGACGACGATTCGCAGCACTCCATGTGGATAGTGGAGGGGGTGCGTTTTTCTTTTTTGACGGAACGAGGGGGGTGGTTGAGCCGAATTCTTTGTAACCTCAGTGATTTCGTGGAGGCGTCCGATTTCGCACCGGGTGCAGGGGGGTACTCGACAATTCGACGATTCAAGGGGGCCTCCAGCGGTGATAGTCGCGCGGGCGGTCCCAGTTTTGTGTGGTAGTGTCCGTCAGACGGGGCGGCCTGGGGCTATCGCCGTTGGGACGAAGTACTTGGAAGCCGTTGACAGAATTGGGGTTCGGGACTATACTGCATTCGGCAAGAGCAAGGCTGTTTTCCTTGGTGGAGAATTATGTACGGGTAGCCTACTGAATAGTAGGTAAAGAGACCGCGGGATCGAGGGTCCGGCGGAAACGAGGGGGAGGGTTATGAAGTCGCACGAGCATGAAAAACAGGCCGCGATGGATCTCGCCGAGGACTCGCGCGAGACGGCGTGGGAGCACCCGAGTTTTGTGGCGGAGTTGTTCAACGGCAACTTCCGCTGGGACTTGATCTCCCCCTTCCCCGAGCAGGACCCCGAAGACAAGCGCATCGGCGACGAGTACATGGAGAAGGTGCGCGAGGTGATGGAGAAGTACATCGACCCGGAAAAGGTCGATCGTGATCAGGAGGTGCCGCGCGAGGCGTTGCGCGCGCTGGCGGACATCGGCTGCTTCGGGATCAAGATTCCGAAGGAGTACGGCGGCCTCGGCATGTCGCAGACCAACTACAACCGCATCGTGTCGTATATTGCGACGTATTGCGCATCGACGTCGGTCTACATCAGTTCGCACCTGAGCATTGGCGTGCCGCAGCCGCTGAAGCTGTTCGGCACGAAGGCGCAGAAAGAAACGTTCCTGCCGCGGCTGGCGAAGGGCGCGATCTCCGCGTTTGCGTTGACCGAGCCGAGCGTGGGCTCCGACCCGGCGAAGATGTCCACGACTGCGACGCCGTCGGAAGATGGTTCCTATTATCTGATCAACGGCGAGAAGCTGTGGTGTACGAACGGGCCGGTGGCGGAACTGCTCGTGGTCATGTGCGTGACGCCGCCGAAGATCGTCAACGGGAAAGAGAAGAAACAGATCAGCGCGTTCGTCGTCGAGACGGATACGCCCGGTTTTGAGGTCGTCCACGTGTGCCGGTTCATGGGCGTGCGCGGCATTCGCAACGGGTTGCTCCGCTTTAACAACGTGAAGGTGCCAGCGGAGAACCTGATCGGCAAGGCGGGCGACGGATTGAAAATCGCGCTGACGACGTTGAACACGGGCCGCCTCACCGTGCCCGCGACGTGCGCGGGAGGTGGAAAGGCGGCAATGCGCCACTTGCGCGACTGGGTGAACGAGCGCGTGCAGTGGGGCGCGCCTATCGCCAAGCACCAGGCCGTCGGCAAGAAGCTCGCGGATACTGCCGCGGCGACGTTCGCGATGGAGAGTATCAACGATCTCGCGTGCGCGCTCGCAGAACGCGGCGACGCGGACATCCGCCTCGAATCGGCGATGGCGAAGTACTATTGCACGGAGACCGCGTGGAAAATCTGTGACGACGTCTTGCAGGTGCGCGGCGGGCGCGGCTACGAAACGGCGGCGTCGCTCCGCGCGCGCGGCGAAAAGCCCTTCGCGGTGGAAATGTCGGTGCGCAACGCGCGCATTTCGCGCATCATCGAAGGCACGAGCGAGATCATGCAGTTGTTCATCGCGCGCGAAGCGATGGACACGCACGTGAGCCGCGTGATGCCGATCATGATGCCGAAGCCGGGGCAGAAGGAATCGAAGTTCCAGGCGATCATAAACGCATTGAAGTTCTATGCCGCGTGGTATCCGAAGACGTGGATGCCCGCGGGCGGCGGCTACGACGCGAAACACCTGTCGCAGACGAACGTCGAGCACCTGCACTACATCGCGCGGACGGCGAAGCGCCTGGCGCGTACGATGTTCCATACCATGGCGAAGTTCGGGCCGAAGCTCGAATACGAGCAACTCGTGCTCGCGTCGTTCGTGGATATTGGCACGGACCTCTTCGCGATGAGCGCGAGCCTCGCGCGCGCGGAAAGGCTGCTTGCGAAGAACCCGGGCGACGAAGATCTGCAAAACCTGGTCGACTACTTCTGCCGGTCCGCGCGGGAACGCATCGCACGCAGTTTCGCGCACGTGTCGCGAAACCACAACCGCCTGCTCAACAAGGTGTCGCGCGCGTACGCGGACGGCAAGTTCGCGTGGATGGACGACGCCATCTACAAGGGCACGCCCACGCATTTCGAGGAGGACCCCCCTGCCCGCGTTACGGTGGACATCCCGCAGCAGGAGCAAGTGCCGAAATAGATATGTCAAAAGTATAATCAAGCCCTCTTGCACCCGTGGAGGGTTTCGGATGTCGTTGGTCGTTCTAGCCAGTGAGAGGTGTAGGCGATTCGGTCGCATCGCCGTGTGCGTGGCTGTCGCGACAATCGTACACTCGTGCATCGATAATTGGGTACCGAATCTTCCCGAAGCGCCGATTGATCCCGTCAAGTGGGAGAACTATCCCGAACACGAGTTCGAATATGCGGGGCCCTACCTTCCACTTCCCGATGTCCCCATCCCGACAGACATTGGTAGCTTTGTGCTAATCAAAGGCGGCACATTCACGATGGGTGCGCCCCCCGAGTCAAAAAAAGTATGGAAAGGTGATGCTAGTTTGCGCCGGACGTTGGCGCAGCCACAACATGCGGAGACCATCGGGGACTTTCTAATTGGCAAATATCTTGTCACCGCGACCGAGTATTGTGAGTTTCTAAACGAACAAAGACGGGCTGGCCAAAGCACGGTGACATTTCTACAGTTTGGTGAGATATGTTCGATAGCTCGCTCTAACGGTGGAGACTATAAACCCAAACCTGGATATGAGTGGTCGGAGGTTGGCCCGGTGAGTTACGAAGGTGCGCAAGCATATTGCAGATGGGTTTCCGGCCGCGATGGCAGGACATACCGGCTGCCGACCGAGGTTGAATGGGAGTATGTAGCGCGGGGAAGTGAAGGCCGACTTTACCCGTGGGGTAATGAGAATCCTCTCGGCAGGGCGTTTCTGGCGGATGTGTACCGGAATTCTTGGGAGGAGGGCGCCCTTACTGCGACGTACGTTGGAAGATTTCCAAAAGGGGCAACGCCCGACGGCGTGCATGATATGATTTGCGAGCGCTGGGAAATGTGCCAGAACGCGTTCCACCCGTACACTACTGAAAGCATTACGGCCGACGCTGAACGTTGGGCGAAGTACGTGAGCGGAACCTGGCAACCCGCTTCGCACCAACACAGGCGATTTGGAGGGACCTCGGGTCCGGCCATGCGTGGCGGAGGGTATTTAGTTACCAGGGGACCGTATATCGTCGCGAACGCTTGGTCAAGGTCACCGGGTCCACCGATGATTGGCGGGCAGTGGGTTTACGAGGGAGGAGCCTTCCGCCTGTTATGCGAAGATGTGTCCGCGGCGCCAGAGTTGACGAGCAGAAAGACTGCGATGCCAAGCGACGCAGTACCGCGCGAAGTATCAATGGACATCCCGCAGCAGGAGCAAGTGCCGAAGTAGGTACGTCTGCCGTATAATTAAGCTGTGTCGCACCGGTCGAGGGTTACGAATGTCGTTGGCGTTGCTATCCGGCAGGAATCTTCGATGTAGTGGGCGCTTCGTCGCGTTGGTGCTTTTCATCCTCGCAGCAGAATCGTGCTTCTGGGATCCAGTCCCTCCCGAAGATCCCATTGATTCCGTCAAATGGGAGAACTATCCCGAGCACGAGTTCGAATATGTAGGCCCTTACCTTCCGCTTCCCGACGTTCCCATTCCGACGGACATAGGCAGCTTCGTGTTAATAAAGGGTGGCACTTTTACAATGGGCGCTCCTCCAGAGTCAGCGAAACTGTGGAAAGGCTTCACAAAACAGAGGCGCAGACTTGCATTGCCACAACATAAGGAGACTGTCGAAGATTTTCTGCTCGGTAAATACGCGATAACAGCAATGGAGTATTGTGAGTTCCTGAACGATGCGCGGCGAAAAGGCCAAAGCACAGTGACGTTTATTAAATTCGGTAACACTTGCCCGGTGGCACGATCCAACGGGGGCAGCTACAATCCCAAAGCGGGATATGAGTGGTCAGAGGTAGGGCCTGTGAGTTATGAGGGCGCACAAGCATATTGCAGATGGCGCTCAGAACGTGACGGCCGTAAGTACCGCCTCCCGACGGAGGTTGAATGGGAGTACGCAGCACGCGGCAGCGAAGGGCGCATTTATCCGTGGGGCAACGAAAGCCCCATGGGAAGAGTTTTTTTGATGGATGTGTACTGGGAAGACTCTTGGGATCATGGAGCCCCGATTGGCACATATGTTGGGAGGTTTCCGAAAGGTGCAACGCCTGAGGGCGTTCACGACATGATTGGTGGCAGCACCGAAATATGCCAGAATGCGTTACACCAATACACTGTGGAAAGCATCACGGCGAACAAGAGCATCTGGGATGAATATGTGAAGGGGAATTGGCATCCACCCGCTGACGAGTGGAGTAGTGCGGTATCTGGCGCTTCAGAATCACCAGCCCATCGCGGAGGAATGTACGCGGTCACGGGTGGCCCATATATTGTGGCTAACGGTTGGATCAGATTTGCCGGTCCACCCATGATGGGTGGGCCGTGGGACTACGGAGGTTGCTTCCGCCTCCTGTGCGAAGAACTCTCTGCGGCACCAGAGCTGACAAGCAGGAAGACTCCGACGCCAAGCGACCCCGTACCGAGCGAAGAAACGGTGGACATCCCGCAGCAGGAGCAAGTGCCGAAATAGTGCAGAATCGCTGCATTGGTAGATAGGCGCCCGGAACACTGTTCAGGGCGCCTCCTATTTTTGGGCATATTGCTGCAATTGAATATACTTGTGCCGGGGTCTTTCATCATGAGCAATCACCGCCAATGAACATTCTAATTATGGGCGCAGGGGCGATTGGGAGCGTTGTGGGCGGGTTCATGGCGGAACACGGCCACCGCGTGACGCTGATTGGCCGGGCCGATCACATGAACGCCGTCGCGAACCGCGGTCTGCGCATCACGGGAATCTGGGGCGAGCACCACACGACCCAACTCGATGCGCGTACGTCCGTGGCGGGGATCGAGCGCGGCGCGCACGACCTGATTCTTGTGAGTGTGAAAGCATACGACACGCCGCGGGCGGCGGACGCCATAGCCCCGCTCGTGGGAGGCGACACGCTGGTCTGCTCGTACCAGAATGGACTGGGCAACGCGGAAGTGATCGCGGAACGCATCGGTTGGGAGCGGACGATTGGCGCGAGGGCGATCTATGGCGTGGTGGTACGCGAACCCGGATGGGTGGACGTGACCGTCATCGCGAACCCGACGGCTCTAGGCACGTATCATCCGGTAACGTCAACCGATCGCGTGCGCGCGGTCGCCGAGGCGATGAACGCGACGGGACTGCCCACTGTGTACACCGATAAGATACGGACGGTGCTGTGGAACAAGGTGGCGTACAACTGCGCGCTGAACCCGATGTCGGCGCTGCTCGACGTGCCCTATGGCGGCCTGCTGGATACGGAGCATACGCGCCAGACCATGCGCGAGATTGTGCACGAACTCTACGCCGTCGCGAGGGCAATGAACGTGCCGCTCGAACCGGACACGCCCGAGAAGTACGTGCGCCATCTGTTCGAGGACCTCATCCCCCCCACCGCCGCGCACTACGCGAGCATGCGCGCGGATTTTATTCACCGGCGCCGCACGGAAATCGATTCGCTGAACGGCGCCATCAGCCGGTTTGGCGCGCAGCACGACATTCCCTGTCCCGCGAATACACTGCTGACGCGGCTTGTACACGCGCGCGAGTACGCCTTGGGTGTGCGGTGATCGCGGGGCGGGCCGGCAATGCTCGATGCGATATGGACGCTATGGACGACATGGACGCGACGCGGCATAGCCGCAACCGAAGGGATCTATCAATCAATTTGAGATTTGAAATTTCAGAATTTCAGAGAACAAACGCACTAAAGCCATTCAAGTCGGAGCACACCGACTGTTTCGTGCTCCCGCTCGCGAGTCGTTACCGGTCCTTCGCAGCCCTGCTGCTTCGGAGGGCAACGGAGGCAGTACGCGCACTCGATTCTCGAGGAGATCGAGTACGATGACGAGCAGGGGCACGCGCACGCGGTGCAGCCGCAACCGAAGGGCTCTAACTATCAATTTGAGATTTGAAATCTCAGAATTTCGGAGAACAATCGCACTAAAGCTATTCAAGTGTGAGCACACCGACCGTTTCGTGATCCCGTTCGCGAGTCGTTACTGGTCCTCCGCAGCCCTGCTGCTTCGGAGGGCAATGGAAGCAGTACGCGCACTCGATTCTCGAGGAGATCGAGTACGATGACGAGCAGGAGCACGCGCACGCGGTGTAGCCGCAACCAAAGAGCTTAATCAATCAATTTGAGATTTGAAATTTCAGAATTTCGGAGAACAAGCGCACTAAAGCCAAAGAGATCAAGGGTGAGGTGCAAAATTCTTGGATGTCTTCGGCAGGATCGATGTAATGGACGGTTTAGCATGACTCAGATCGGTTCTTGCTTCAGATGAGTAGTCGTTGTGCATGAACTAATTGTCGTTCTCGCATTTGCTTTGGGCGGCATTGTTCACGCGACCGCGGGGTTCGGTTCGGCGCTTATCGCGATGCCGATCCTGACGCTTGCGATTGCGCCGGTTACCGCTACACCACTCCAAAACTCCGTCGGCCTGTTTTTATCCGCATGGATTTGGTATCAGCACCGCGAACGGTGGCCCTGGCGCGATTCGATTCCGATCATTCTGTTCTCGCTCGCGGGAATACCGATCGGCACGTATGCGCTCGTGCATTTTTCCGAGAACGTCGTGTTGGGGGTGCTGGGCGGAGTGCTCCTCCTGTACGCGGCATTCGAACTGCGCGGTGTGCTGCTTGGCGCGAATTGGGAGCCTGCGTCGGTCCGAAGAGATCCGACTTATATCGGCGCGTCGATCGCCGGGCTGCTGTCGGGAATTCTTGGCGCGGCGTACGCGACGAACGGCCCGCCTGCCATCATCTACGGGCGCCTCCGCCGTTGGCCGCGGGCCGAGTTTAAGTCGGTGCTTCAGAGTCTGTTTCTTATCAGTGGCGCCGCGTCCGTGTTGTGGCAAGGCGCGGCTGGCCTGTTCACGCGCGACGTCGGGTGGTACGCGCTGTTTGCGTTTCCGGGACTCGCACTCGGCGCGTACATCGGTTACCGTATTGATCGCCGGCTCGACCACGACCAATTTCGGAATGTCGTATTGGGACTGCTCGTCGCGCTGGGCATCGTCCTGCTGGTACGCGCGTTCGCATAGGTCACGCCGACGGGTGCGGGGCACAATCACAGGAGGGGGACAACACCATGTTCCGATCAATGCCGATTCTGTTTGCCGTCGCGCTCGCCGCGCACGCCGCCCTTGCGGTAGGGCCCGAGTTCGAGGCGCGGTTTGTATTCGATCCGGAGCAAGCGATCGAGCCGCACGGGCACGTCCACGCGTCGTGCATTGTCGAATGCCCAAACGGCGATTTGCGCGCCGTGTGGTACGAGAACGGGCGCGAGTTGCCCGACCCATACTTTAAGAAGGACAAAGACAAGTCCGCCGACGTGCGCATCGGCGGCAGCCGGATGCAGCGCGGCGCGCAGGAATGGGAGCAGCCATTCGTCATGGCCGATACGTTTGGCGTGTCGGACAATAATCCGTGCATGGTCATCGACAGCCATTCGCGGCTGTGGCTGTTCTATCCGACGTTGCTCGGTGTGCCGGACTGGACCTGGGGGAGCGGCCTGGTCCATTACCGCGTCGCGTCGCGCTACGATCATCCCGGGCGTCCGACGTGGGACAAGTCAAATATCCTCGTGCCGCAGACCGAAGGGCCGGAGAACGTGATCGAGGCGGCGTTGAAAGCGCGCAAGGACGAAGGCTGGCCGGACGACAAAATTGCGGAGGCGCGCGCATTCGTGGAGGCGCAGCAGGCGCGGCCCCTGGCGGCACGACTCGGATGGTTTCCGCGCGCGCACCCTGTAATTCGCCTTGATGGAACCTTGGTCCTGCCGTTGGCGAACGAGAACACTGGGGTCGTGTGCATGGCGTTCACGAACGATGTCGGCGAGACGTGGACGTACTCGAAGCCGGTGCCCGACCTTTTCATGGAACAACCGACGATCGCGCAATACCCCGACGGTACGATGACGGCGTTCTTTCGCAATGACAGCGGCCGTATCAAACGGAGCGACTCGACCGACGGCGGCATGACGTGGGGACAGGTGTCGCGCACCGACAGGCCGCATCCGAATGCAGGAATCGAAGCGATTGTGCTGGCCAGCGGGAAACTTCTGCTGATCTATAACGATCAGGAAAAGGAACGCGACAGCCTGGCCGTGTCGTTGTCGGATGACCGCGGCACGACGTGGAAGTGGACGCGTCATCTCGAACAGACGAAGGGCGGGCGGTTCGACTATCCGTCGGTCGTGCAGGGGGAAGATGGGAGCATTCACGCGACGTACAGCTACAATCTGCGCACGATTAAGCACGTCCGCTTTAACGAGGCGTGGGTGATGGAAGGCGACCAACCGTAGGGGACGGTCACACAGATGCGCGCACGCGGTGCGTTTTTGCAACACCCGCGCGGTGTCCCTATCATATGGGGCTCTGTACGCATCGAGATCAGGGGCAAGCATGGGTTCTGGTTCGCTAACCGGGGTGTTGTTCTGGACGGTCATTGTCTGCGCCGTTCTGCTCACGCTTGCGGTGGTGGTGGAATGGATACGCCAATGGCGGGCCAAGCGCGCGCGCGTCGTCGGCATGTGGGATGCCGTCAGCAAGATTGCCCAGGAAAAAGAGCTAACCACAGAAGAACAATCCGTTTTGCACAAACTGCTGCGCCGGTGGTCGCCCGGCGAACCGCACCGCGCCGCGACGGTGCACCAGTATTTCGACGAATGCGTGGACGAGGAGATGGACGCGCTCCGCGCCAAAGGCGACTTGGCGGAGTTCGAACGCGTTGGCACGGTGCTTCGCGACATCCGCACGCGTCTCGCGCTCGATATGGTGCCGATCGGCCAGCGTATTTTTTCAACGCGGCAACTTTACAGTCCGCAGGAGGTGTGGTTTGTCGACGCCGCGGAATCGCCGCCGCGTTGGAAGCGGGGGCTGGTACAGGGCGTGAACGAGGCGTACTTCGGGGTGGGCATGGCGGTGGACGTCGAGCCGCCGCGCTATTCGGAAGGCGGTGACGTCCGATTTCGGCTGTATCGCGACGACGACGCCCGGTACAGCTTCACCGCGAAATTCGTGCGGCGCGAGTCCGAGCCGGTTGGACTTACCTTCGCGCATACCGCCGAACTCGAGCGGATTCAGTCGCGCGAGCACTACCGCGTGCGCCACGAGCAATCGACCAACGTTGGTGTGATGGACGGTCCCGTGGACGGCGCGGTCAGCGAGACCGACACGCCGCGCCGGATCGTCACGCGGCTGCGCGGCAAGATTGTAAACATCAGCGCGGGCGGGCTCGCCGTCGTCGTGCCGCAGCCCGTGCCGTCGCAGGTGATGCTGCGCGTCACCGTCGATCTGCCCCTTGAGCGGACGCAGAGTTTTGAAGTGGACGTGCGCATCGTCGCGGTGAACCCGCTGCCCGCGGGGCGGTACCTGGTGCGTGCGGCGTACGTTTCGATCGACGACGAGAACCGCGAAGCCGTCGCGCGCTACGTGATGCACAAGCAGCAACAGTACATCGAGATGACGGGACAGGCAGGGTAACGGTTGTGGAGTTGCTGAAGTCCGCGTCGAATGTGTTGCAGCGTCATCTGCCGAACGTCGCGCTGTACCTTGCCGTCACTGTCGTATTGAGCCTCGCGGGCTCGGCGTTCACCATCTATCAGACCGTTCTGAACCCCGACCCGGACGTCGAACCGACCCTGGCGTCGAATGCGATGCGAATCGCGTGGTTCACCGCGTACAGCGCCATAGCCGCGATCGCGCAATGTGTGGTGTTTTCGCGAATCGGGCGAGAAATCGACCGCCCCCTGTGGAAAGTCCGCGACGACCGCGAGGCGCTTCAGCGCTTCTACATGATGTGGTTCGAATTCAACCTTGTTGCGAACACCGCGTTCTGGATCGCGGGCACGCCTTTCGGTGAAGGGGAAATCCAGGCGCTCAACGTTTTGGCAACGTTCATTGCCTGGGCGCTTGTCGTTATTCTGGTGCCGTTCGGCACCTGCCAGATGTTCCTTGGATCGTTCTCGTGGCAGACCTTCGGCGATGGATTAGGCCCGCTTTCGCGTCGACCGATCGAATTCGCACCCGTGTTCGGCATCACGATCCTCCAGTGCATCTTTGGCACGTATGTTGGGTTGCTGACGCAGCCGGACGGGACAGAGACTTCGACGTTTGCGCTGATTACGGTCGCGCGGCTGGCGTGCGACCTCGCGATCGCCTATCTCGATTGCCTCGTGTTTACGGCGGCGTGGCTCGTCTGCAAGGACGACCGCGATTCGCCCGACGAGATCGACCTTGACTTCTAGGACCCGCAGCAGGGTCATCGTGACCTTGGCGCTCTTGGGCATGTGCGCGTTCGGAATCGTACTTGGGTTCATCGCGTACTCGGTGTCCGTCCCGAAGGGGTCGCCCAAGGCGCAGATGAACCGAACGGAAGCGGCGCTGACGCTGCTGGTGACGGCGCTTGAAACGTACAAGACTGACCTCGATGCATATCCGCCCGGAGGACAGACGGGTTTGCGCATGGCCACAAAGCATCTCTCCCGCAATGTGAATTACGTGCCAACGGACGAGTCGCTCGATGCGTGGGGCCAGCCGTTCGTGTATGTCCCCCACTCCGAATACGGCACACCGAACTCCGGCGCGTTGGAAGACGACGGCGAGTATTTCGCCCCGGAAACATACCAAGTCTATTCAATCGGCATGGATGGCGACGCCGGCATAAACTCCATCGAGAAGCGTGCCGACAACATTTCGAATTGGGACGCGTCGAAGCCGTGGCGTGAAACGTATCAGCGACGCCATCAGCAGTATTTCTTGGAGAGCGGCACGCGGCAATAGCGCGGACTACGACGTTTGGCGCGATTCAAGAATTTACGTAGCGACAGGCTGGGGCATTGCTCGGTCTCGAAGCCAAATACTCGATTACGATTATGAGAGCAGTGCGCTTTCAGCGCGCGGTGATGGGGGCGTGGACAATTTCCAGGGGCGATGCCCCCGGCGAGCAGCCCGTGGCAAAAGTCCAAACACCGCAATTTGTAGCGTCCCGCTCTCCGTGGCGGGCGCGATTTTGGGCCGAACTTGGCCTCGCCGCGTTTCGCCCGGCGCGGAGACCGGGCGCTACGGGAGTTTTGCCACGGGCTGCCAGGGTTGCGTTGCGCCTTTCGGCGCGCGGGACAACTTGTGCATTTTCGGAGTAGCACGATTACGAAGCACGAGCACGAGAATACCGCGCAGCATGTGTTTATTTGCAGAGCAGGTCGATTGTGGCGGCCACTTAATTCGTGTACTTGCCGTGGAATGGCGCCGCTACAGCGGGTTCACTTGATTGGCGCCCTGTTGCATCGCGCTGCGCACCATGATGAACTCCGACAGATTGCCCAGCGTCAGCAGTCCAACCAGCACGCCATGGTCCATCACTGCAAACGTTGACGAAGCGCTGGCCTGCAATTTCGGCAGTACCTCCTCCAAACGGTCCGTGGGACTGCACATGCCGATTTCGTTGGACATCGCATTTGCGACGGGCAGGCGCGGGCCGCTGTCGCTCAGCGCCTTGATGAGTCCAGCGTAGGTGAGTATTCCGACAATCCGTCCGACATGGTCGAGCACGGGGAAATCCTGCTGGAAGCCGCTGAAAATATCGTCAACGGCAGCGGACAGCGGGTCGTGCGGCGACAGCGAGCGAAACCGGGTAATCATCGCCTGGCGCACGGTTGCGTCGCCAAGCGCGGACTTCACCTGCGCCATGGACGCCTCGCCCTCGGCACCCAGCCACACGAACATCGCGATGAAGAACAGCATAAAGTTGCCCGTCATGAATCCGGCGAGGACAAAGAGCAGCGCCATCGCCTGCCCCACGCTTGCGGCGATCCGCGTGGCCTGAGCGTAGGGAAGTCTTGAGGCCAGGATTGCCCGCAACACGCGTCCTCCATCCATCGGGAATGCGGGCAGCATATTGAACAAGACAAGATAGACGTTCACGAAGAAGAACTGCTCGAGCGGCGGCGTCTCGAACCCGATTCCGCCCAGCATGGGAACGTGCCCGTAACCAATAAAAAGGATAATGCCCGAGATGACCGCGAGGGCGACGTTCACCGCGGGACCGGCAATTGCCACCCAGAATTCCTGGCGCGGCTTGTCCGGCATGCGTTCGAGCCGGGCGACGCCGCCAATGGGCAGCAGGGTAATGTCCTTTGTCTGAATTCCGTACCGCCGCGCCATGAGGCTGTGCCCCAGTTCGTGCAGCAGGACCACGCCGAACAGGACGGAGATCGAGACGATTCCCACGACGAACTGCAGCAGACTGCCATTCGACTGAACGTGCCCCAGCGCAATCCAGCCCAACAGAATGACGAACGTCCAATGTATGTATACGGCGATTCCGAACAGGGAACCTGCCCGCCATGACCATTTCATGTGTCCAATAACTCCAACGCCTTCGGCAGATCGCATTCAGTTCTCTATTAACAGTATAGCCAATGGACATATGCCCGTAGCGGTCTGCGAATGGGTAGAAGAATCCGGTCAAGGCTCGTTCGTGGACAGTCCGGCTCGCTTCTCTTACAGCGCCCGGGCTTCGTCTTCGCACTCGACGACATTCACACTCGTTCACACTCGTTCCCAAGCTCCCGGCTTGGGAACGCACCCGCGCCAGAAGCTCCGCTTCGCGTGCAAACTACAGCGGCATTTCGTCGATCTCCAGCACCGAATGATCGTTGCGGACATAGTTTCGTGCCGACGAGTACCTCCATTCCTCAGGAGCGTCGACGTAGCCGCGCCGAACCGGGTTTTCATGAATGTAATGAACCTTTTGTTGCATCATGGCGTCACTATCGATCTTCTTCGGGTGAAACCCTTCTTGCCACACCTGGTAATCGCTCTCGACTTTGTGCAGCCGTTTGTAATACGCGAACCGGTTGAGCAGCCAATCGCGGCCTGTCGCTTGCGCCATTCGCAGGATTTCGCGCGCCGTGAAACTTTTGAACGCCTGCATCACCTCACTGAGTTTGGGTGCTCCGGCGAACATGTGCATATGGTTTTCGAGGATGACGTATGCGTAGAGCCACATGTTCTTGTTTTTTTCGGCAGTGCGCAAGCGAGCGCGTAACGATCTCGAATGCGTCGCGGGTTATGAACACCGGGATCCACTCAACAATGGTGTTGGTAATGAAGTAGATGCCTTCGGCATCGTGCACTCTGTAGCGGGAGCGCATGAGTATTTAGCGTAGCAGGTTCCAATGCGCAATACTGCACGCGAAGCAGAGCTTCTGGGGCGAGTGCGTTCCCAAGCTGGGAGCTTGGGAACGAGAATACTGACGAGAATACTGACGAGAATACAACTACAGCGCCCAGGCTTCGTCTTCGCGTTCGACGACTTTCTTCTGGACTTTGATGTAATGCTTGGGGTCGTCGATGGGCGCGCCTTGGATGGGTGTGGCTTCGCCGGTGCCGAAGAGGTCGGCGTAGTCGCCGTGGAATCCGTCACAGATGCGGCGGGCGGCGCACTTTTCGCAGGCTTCGTGGTAGCGGTAACCGGCGTCGTACTTCGCGCGAATCATCGCTTCTTCGCGGTACATTTCCTCGGTGCCGCGGACGGCCTGCTCGATGCGCGCGACGACGTGTTGCGCGCCGAAGATGAACTTCGCCATCGTGGGCTTCTCGACGGCGAAGTCGCGCACCTTGTGTGCCATGCCCATGATCTGCCGGTCGCGCACGCCGATGCGGAACGCGGGCACAAGGCCGCCTTCCTTCATGCGCTGCGGCTGCAGGCCGGTCCACATCCAGCTCTGGTAGTCCCACTCGTGGTGGTCGTAGGGTAACTGCTGGAAGTTGTAGAAGTTTTTCTTATGACGGTCCTCGGCCATGCACAGCGGCAGGTAGCGCACGTTGCACTCGATATCCGCCGCTTCGAGCATGTCCATCGCTTCGGTCAGGTACGGTCTGATGTCCGAATACTTCGCGACGTTGTCGTGGGTGCGAATGCCGGTCTCCTGGTCTTCAAACGGATTGAACGCGAGATAGTTTACGGCGTTCGCGCCGTAGTCGATTGCCTTTTGTGCAATCTGCGGAATGATCGGCACGACGGGCTTCGACATCGTACAGTTGAAGCGGAACGGCATGCCGAGTTCCTGCATGCGGCCGATGGCTGTCGTGATTTTCTCGTAGGCGCCCTTCTTGCAAACGACCTCGTCGTGAATGTCGCCGATGCCGTGGAGGCTGCACAGGAAATCGCGGACGCCCGCGTCCCGGAATTTTTCAAGGTTGCCCGGCTTCGCGAGATGCAGACCGTTGGTAATCAGGGTCGGGTACAAGCCAATCTCATGGCAGTGCCGGATGAGTTCGAGAATATGCGGATAAATGGTAGGTTCGCCGCCCTGAATGTCGATCGACGTGCAACCGTAGAACTCGCGAAGGATGGTGCACATGTCCTTCGCTTTCTGTATGTCCATGAAGGGGTGCTCGGGGTGATGCGCATCGTCAATGCGGTTCAGGAAGTAGCAGAAGTAACAGCGCAGGTTACACGTCTGGCCCAGCCACATCACCGCGCGCTTCGTCAGCACGCGCTTCTGCGTCTTGTTCAGGCCCAGCTTTTGCCACTGGCCACCGCCAAACGTTGGCGCTCTACCCTCGGCGACCTGCGCGTTCTCCGCGACCGCAGTTTCCGGCGTCATCAGACCACTCCCCTGGTTGCAACTCAGAATGCCAAAGTATACCCGGAAAAGACGGCTTTATGCCATTCGATCCTGGTACAAGCCTTGACAAAACGCTTACAATTCAAACACTTACAGCAGGCCAAATATTCTCACTGCGGCTCGACCCGAACGAGGCCCTGAAAGTACAGGTGGCGGCCCGGCGCGAACCGCAAGCGGCCCGCATCGGGAGTCCGTAACGCCTGCAATACCCGGGTGTTATCCGAGAATCCCGTGTTCAGGACAGTCATTCGAAACGACACGCCGCCTGCAGTGCTCTTCAGCATAACAGACGGGAGATTGGGTGACAAGGCGCAGGCTGTGGCTCCTGTAGCGTATTCCTTGTTTACGTGGCGCCAATCCTCGAGTCCTTGCTCGAATGGCGGGAACTCGCCCGATTCGTGGTCCGTCTTCCATCGGTCGTATTCGGGGCGGAGTCCAATCGACGTATGGCACTCGTCCATGTCGAAATCGTCAAAGACTTCCAGCCAAATCGTCAGATAGAGCGCGCTGTCGCGCAGGTCGAGTTCCCAGTGCTGCGCAAACGGGAAACGCCGCGAGCGGCCGGTGACGCGCATGACCGACCCGGAGCACTCGACGTAGCCCCAATGGAGCTTGTCGCTATCGTTCCATATCTTGTGCGTTAGGATCGATGTGTAGAGGGCGACTGTGCGCGTTAGTTCTTCGCCGCGCCATTCGAGCGTGAAGCGGCCGTCCGCGAACCGCAACGTCAGATCGCCGTCATTTAGCGCCGTGCCGCGAACGTATTTTGCCCGGTAACCGAGAATAGTCTCGCGGTCCGCGCCGAGATTGATTTCGAGCGTGACCAATTCGTGCCGGCCCGCGGCCATGATGTTCTCCGGGCCGAGGTCGTTGAACAAAACCTGCAGTACTCGGCAGCCGACGGCATAATCCGTGTTCGACCACTGCAGCCGGTGCGGTTTGGATTGCCCCACGGCCTCGATGGAGACCGGTGACGGACCCCCGGGATCGTCGGAGAACGCGCCGGCCTCGCGCACAACTGCGTCGCCCGGCACGATTTCCAGGTAGGTTTGCTGTTGCAGCGGGATTTCGGGAAAGGCCCCGGTCTCATCGCGATACTGCCAGCGCGTGAATGACTTCTTCACAAACAGGTTTACGTCAATGCCCTCGACCTGCACAGCGCGTTCGCACTCGACCTCAATCGACCACGTGAGCGTGCTGCCGTTGAGTTGCAGCCGCCACGTATGTGTTATCGGCAGGCGAGGCATTTTGCCGACCGCGACACAGCCGTTCTCGCTGCGCGCGACGACATTCCAGTCGGCAGACGGGGAGGCATGAACAAAACCCATACTGCGCAGGTGGACCTGAAACCCGCTGGTCGCGCTAATTTCCTTGCGGTTGTGAAACGCCGATATGCGCCCGTGACTCACAATCGCTTCGGCTGATGGCGACGCAATCGTGTGGATGCCTTTCTTTTGTCCGATCTGCCGCAGATAGAAATCGATGGTCTCCTGCACGGTACCGCGGACAAACATCGTCCCGCCGCTCAACAAGATGACGCGATCGCACAGCGTGTTGACGATGCTGAGATCGTGCGAGACGAAGAGAATAGTCTTGTCTTGGCTGCGCAACTCTCCGATTCGTTCGCGGCACTTACGCTGAAAATCTTCGTCGCCGACAGACAGCACTTCGTCGACGAGAAAGATGTCCGGGTTCGAGTGCACCGCGACCGCGAACCCAAGACGGACGAACATGCCGCTCGAATAGGTGTCGACAGGATTATCGATAAACTCTTCGAGTCCGGAGAAGGCGACGATATCGTCGAACACGTTATCGACTTCCGCGCGCGACATCCCCAAGATTCGCCCGTTGAGATAAACGTTTTCACGCCCCGTGAGGAGGGGATGAAATCCTGCGCCGAGTTCGAGCAGCGATGCGACGCGCCCGCGCACCGTGACGCGGCCCGAGGTCGGCGCCGTGACCCCGGCAATTATTTTCAACAGCGTGCTCTTGCCCGCGCCGTTGGCCCCGATTAGTCCGACGGACTCGCCGTGATCGACGGTGAACGAAATATCGTGTAACGCCTGAAACGTAGAATGTTTCCGGCCGCGCAACACGTCAGCCAATCCGCCACGCCCGAGCAGCATGCCCGCGCCACGACGCGTCGAGAACGATTTCGAGATATTCTCAAGCTCGATTAGCGGCATAGCAAAGCCAAATCAAACTTACGGACGCACGGGTAGCGCCGCGCTCGCCGAGCGTGGCGCGCATTGGAGCCGGTGAGCGTTGCAGGCGATCAACCCCGGACTGCGCCGCGCTCGGCGAACGAGGCGCTGCTTGCGCAAAACCGGTCATAGATGGTCCGCAATCGTCGGCGACATGCGGCGAAACACGAACGCGCCGACGATTAGAATGCCCAGAGCACATATAGTTGGCCAACCCAACTCACTCATCGGTGGGAATTCGTTGCCGAGCAGCGCCGTGCGATAGGCTGAAACGATACCCACCATTGGGTTCAGCGCATAGAGTGTCAGCACCGCCGGATAGTTGCCCGCGGCGATGCGAAGGGCGTCGGTCGAGTAGAAGATGGGCGTGGCGTAGAAACCCATCATTAGCCCCACCTCAACGGCGTAGCCGACGTCGCGGAACCGCACGTTCAGGCTCGAGCACAGCAGGGCCAGGCCGATGAGTAACGCACATTGGACCACGAACACCAGCCCTGCCCAGACGACTCCAATTCCGACAGGGTGATCGTGATAGGAGTACATGCCGATCAATACGAGAAGCCCTATCGCCAGATTGACAATACTGTTGCCCATCGACGCGATGGGGATCAGTTCGCGCGGAAAATAGACCTTTTTGATCAAGTCCGCGTTGTCGATGAGGGAAACCGTCGCCCGGCTAAAGGCCGACGCGAAGAACTGCCAAAAAATGAGCGCAGTGAGCAGCATCAATTCGTACGGATGATCGTCGCCGCCGGTTACGGCGAATCGGCCGCCGAAAATTTTGCCGAACACAACGTACAAGATAAGCATCATGAGTATGGGCTGGAGCACCGCCCACACGAACCCCATGACGGCATTTCGGTACCGGGCGCGCAGGTCCTTCGATATCAGGTCCCATAGCAATCCGCGGCTTCGGAGCAGTTCGCGAACGCCTCCGGCGACGGAATGGTCGACGTTCGAGTAGATCGTTAGAGACATGTACCAGACGGTATCAAGGAGCCGGAGATCGAATCAAAGCCCCGATGCCCACAGTTTTCGCACCACGCCAATTATCAATGGCACGGCGCCGCACTGGCGCGATTACTCCGTCACTGAAAACTCGACATCCGCCCACGTAACATTGCCCTGCTTGTCCGATACTTGAACATGCAGGACCGTCTCTGTACCGACGGGAATCGGTTCGGGTAGCGTATATTGATAGATGCCATCGCCGACGAGTTGGAAGTAGTCCGCCAGTTCATCGCCGGGGTTTCGTGCCGCGACGATTTGTGCGTCGCACTTCACGGACAGCGAGCCGTTCTTGATACCGCTGTTGGCGTCGGCAACGCCAATCCGAATGACGCTGAGCGGACCGCCGGGGTTTGCGCCAGGCCGTGGCGAACTGACGGTGAGCGTGGGCCGGAGGTCGTCGAGGTACCAGCCGAAACCTTTGTTATCGGTGCCCTTCGTCAGATCGATGGGACACCCGAGATCGATCCATCGGACGATCAGCATCTTTTGTTCTTCGGATAACGGGGGCACGCCGCTATCGGGCGGCGGCATGATGGTGCCGGTGTAGTCCAAATCGCAATCGTTCGGATCAACACCGTATTTCAACGAATTCCGATCACCCGGAATTTTTTCCGTAGGATGGTCCTTATTCTTCCATCCGTCGAGCCTCTCACCGAAGATTTTCCAAACCAACAGGCTGCGCCTGCTTTGGAACATGCGAATGTATCGGCTGGCATTCGTCTGACGCCATTCGGGGTCGCCGCCAACGGTTACCAGGGGTTTGTAGCCCCAGCGTGCGTCGCGGTCCCAGGCAAGCCGTTCATAGTCGTTTGGCAGCGTGCCTTCGAGTTTCCGGTCATCCAGCACCAAGTTTCCGGGTGGGGTCGGGTCTTTCTTCGTATGGCATGGCGTGCAATGCTTCTTGAGAATCGGCCGGATGTCCCGGATGAATTCGACGTCAACGACGCTCTTCTCATCGTACGCGAGTACCGTTTCTCCAACATCGTCCTGGGCGAGCAACGGCGTCTGTTTCGACAGGTCCCAGACCTGATAACCCGGCTGGCCTGCCGCGGTCAGGTCGAAGGCAAGCGGCATCTGACTGTGGGCGTGGCAACCCCCGCAGTCGTTGCGCACCTCACCGGGCCGGACTTGGTGCCAGGTCTGCGCCATATTCAACACCATGCCGTTCTTGTCGAGCGTCTGAAACGTAAACGGCGTGTCCGCGGGAATCTTCGCCAAGAAGCTCGTATCGGGATTTCCGTCGGGATCCTTTATGGGCGAGCCGTCGGGATTGAATTTCAGTACGGGAATTTCGCCGAGAATGCGCAGACGTTCCCCGGCGTGGCTTTCGTAATGACGTCCGCTGTTCGGACCGCGGTACCGGTCGGTGACCGGCTCCATCGCGAGGAGGCGTACGGCGTAGATATCCTTGTCTTTGTACAGGCCCGCGTCCGCGCCCTGATATATCCAGTTCGTACTTTGGTCGTTTTCCGTCGTGTTGAATGCGTCCATCCCGTCAAACTCATTCTCCCAGGCGATGACGTATCCAGGGAACGTATCGCGCTTGATGAGACTACTGCTGCCGACGAGGCCATACGGGGTGCCTTCGGGAAGGTCGGGATGGAGCGATCCGTCGTTCGGAAGCCACGGCAGGTCGACCGGTTCTTCGACGCCGTGGACATCGATGTACGGAACCACCGGGCGCGGCCAGACCTCGTTGTAGTTGCCGTTGTTCTTAATCTTCACCAATTGATTTGGGCTGGTTATCACGCCGCCATCGCGAATCAGGTAGATGCCGGCGTCAGGGGCGGGCAGCGACACGGGCCGATTGAGCGCGTTGACTGGTCCAGCCGAATAGGCCACCAGCAGATCGTTGTTCGGCGCGGCACAGGGGTGTGTGAACTTGCCGACACGTGTTCCGCCGGAGCCGACCGCGGCCGCTTCATCCGCGCCGCTCGAGAACGGCGTCAGCACGGTGATTCCCTTTGGCGTGAAGCTCATTTGCTGGCCCCACTCGATGCCGCTCGCGAGCACCTGGACCAACCACGTATTTTCTTTCCGGACCCACGTCTGGAAGGGCGGCTCGTCCTGCGGCGGGCGCGGCGGGATGCTGTACAGGGTCCCGAACCCGAAATTGTTCAGGTTATAGTAGTTCTCGACGACGATGTCCTCGTTGGAAAGTTGTGTCGTAAAGTGCAGGGCCTGGCCGGGGAGGAACGCACTCATGAGAGGCTCCCATTTGCGCCCGTCCGGCCAGATGGCCCACAGTCCCCACATGCGGAGATCGCGCAACCCCTGGGATTCGTATGAGCTGAACATGATCCGGCCGTCTTTCAGCGGGACCGGATGCATGGCGCTTCCGATCGACATCGGGGCGATGCATTGCACGTTCGAACCGTCATCGTCCATCACGAACAGTTGCAGGGTGGGCGCCGTGTAATACAGCTTCGGCGGGGTGAACCCGTTGCGGCTGCTTACGAACGCGATCTTCCCGCCGGGCAGCGGACATGGCCCAAGATTGATGATGCCGTGGACGAGGCTGTTGGCAACCCACGTCGGATTGTCGACAAAACTATCGAGAAGCCACGTTCCCGATCCCATGTTTGGTGTAAATTCCTGGTCGGTCAGTTGAACAATTTCGCGCGTTTCCAGGTTGATCTTGAAGATGTCGGAACCGGCCTTGGTGATGTTGTACGCGCCAACCGGGTCCACCTGATGGAAGAACGCGTAGTACACCCACTTGGCGTCGAAGGACACAAACGGGTCGGTCGCCGCGCCCTCGCCTGCGTCGACCAGAACCTCTTCCGATCCGTCCGGATGGAGCAGCATGAGATCGCAGCCCGGTTCGATTCGCGCGGGGTGGAACACCTCCGGCCACATTACGTGCTCGTTGTCGCCCGCGCGCGGCTGGCGTACATACACGATGTCGTAGTCGACAACTTGGGCAGCCTGGGCCATCGAGGCAAGGCATATGAGTGCAAAGGTCAGACGGGTAAACTGCATCCCGTTACTCTCCCTCGGCGCGTGTGTGATCCACGTCGCTCTTCCCTTGCCACGCAGGACCAAGAACAGTCCGGCCTGAGCGCGGGGAGCAAGTCGCGTACCGAATCATTTTGCGGACGTCCCCGATTCCAGCGTTCGTCGCAGCGCGTGCTTACGGACTACATCCCTACGCACTTAACCCTTTTCAAGGTAACGCTTTGACTCTGGCACGCCACCCTCTCCATAAAGGCAAACTCCACCTCGATGTGGATGGCGCGTCGTAATCTCGCATGGTTGCCAGGCCGCATTGGAGTGACGTTTTGCGTCGCGAAGCGGCAATGAGCGTCCCCCATTGGTCAACCATTCCCCCGGCAGGCCCCAGGGCCGGATTAAGACGCCTTCTTGTACCACAGATTGTGTTGTAACGCAAGTGGTTTCAATATGTTCCACTATGACGATTTTAGAGAAAGGTGCAAATTCGAGAGTAGTGCTTTTAATGAGAACGGGCGCTACAGCGGCGAACCACGTCCGGCGTGCGGGCCACGACCGATTCAATCTCGGCCGGTGTCGTCGTCGTACCCAAACTGAACCGCACCGCCGACTGAGCGCGCCCGTAGGACAGCCCCATCGCCAGCAGAACGTGCGAGGGATCGAGCGATCCTGCCGTGCAGGCGGAGCCGCTCGACACGGCGATACCGAGGGAGTCGAACGCGAGGACGAGCGACTCCCCGTCCGCGCCGGGGAATCCGACATTGAGGATGTGCGGCAACCGGTGGCTTTGCGACCCGTTCACCTGGGCTTGGGGGATGCAATTCAGGATGCCGCGTTCGAGCACGTCCCGAAGTTGCGCCATTCGCGCACTGGCCTCCCCCATTTCCGTGCGGGCCATTTCGCATGCCTTGCCGAGCGCAACGATTCCGGCCACGTTCTCTGTCCCCGCGCGCCGTCCCCGTTCCTGCCCTCCGCCCACGGCCTGCGCGGCAATCGAAACGCCGTTTCGGATGTAAAGCGCGCCTACGCCTTTTGGCGCGCCAAGTTTGTGGCCCGAGATTGAAAGCATGCTGACGGGCCAGGCGTCGACGTCGATGGGCACTTTGCCAACGGACTGCACTGCGTCGCAGTGAAAGGGCACGCCGCGCTCGGCGCAACGCCGCGCAATGGCCTCAACAGGCTGGATTGTTCCGGTCTCATTATTGCCGTGCATCACGGAAACCAGGACGGTGGCGTCGTCCACAGCGGCAGCAATTTCGTCGCTGTCGACGCGACCCATTGAATCGACGCCGACCACGACGAGTTCAACGCCATCATTTGCACGGACATACTCTGCGGCATGCAGGACCGCGTGGTGCTCGACCGCCGATACAACGATTCGGCGCCTACCCGGCGCGACGGCGGCAACCGCGCCGCGAATGGCGAGATTGTTCGACTCGGTCCCGCCCGATGTTAACACGATCTCGCGCGGGTCGGCATGAAGAAGCGCGGCGACCTGGTCCCGCGCGTCGTCTACCGCGCGGCGTGCCGCGCGCCCGAAGGCGTGAATTGAGCCGGCGTTTCCGTATGCGTCGCGCAGAAAGGGCAGCATAGCGTCCAGCACCTCGGGCCGGACGGGCGTGGTGGCGCTATGGTCAAGGTAAACTGTAGTCACTTCGCGGCTCTCCCGCGCCGATTCTAGCGCATTTGTGCGCGCCGACCGCCCCTATTGGACTATCGGCCTAAATCGGCTAAACTTGCCGCTTGTTCATGGCTGCGCGGCAAACGGGTTTGTTGGTTCCCAATCGGAGGTAATGCTATGCCGGTCCGCCCGCGAGTTCGAGAATTGCAGATTAGCGCATTGGCAGGTTTCTGCGCGCTTTACGCGTGCGCGCTTTCCGCCCCATTGCTTGAAGACTTCGAAGATGGAGACCACGATTTCACGTTGAGCCTAACTTCGTCGCACACGATCGGCGGCGGGGTGTCGGACTCGTCGTGGTCAATTCAGAACGTCACTGGAAACAAGGTGCTGCGCAGCCACGTGTTCCTGCATACGCTTGCGGACGACAGTGCGTCGCTCGTAATAACGGGGCAGCATTTTTCGGCTCCGAACGTGGCGGGCGGAAATTTCCGGTATTCGGTGGACGTGGATGTTTCGGAATTGATTGCGAAGGCGAACGATCCGACGGTGCCCGATCTGTCGGTTACGGTGGCGCTGGGTGTTCTGGGGAGCGGGGCCTTTTCACCCGGTTCCTTCGCGGGCTTCGCGCATGCGAACGATGGGCAGCACTATTATCTTGCCGTGTATACGCTGCGACTGGGTGGCGACGAAATCGATCCCTGGGCGTCGGACACCGAAGGCAAGCTGCATTTGTTCGAACATGGCGGTGACGGACAGGTAGATTCCGAGGCGTCCAAATCGCTGAAGGGGGCCGCGGGCGCGTTTACGTTCTCGATTGAGGGAACATACAGCGGCGGCTCGCTAACTTTGAGCGCGGATGTGAGCAGTGGTGGCGGCAAGGTTATGGTGACCGACACGGACGATACGCCGCTCGATGGCGCGTATTTTGGTATCCGGTCGGCGGCCTATTCGCGCGCGGGTACGAATCCTGCGGCGGACGTTACGTTCGATGTCGATTATGACAACGTGGCGATCGAGAAGGACTACCAGCCGGACGCGTCTATCGCGAAAGGCAACAGCAACAATTTCAAGGGCGAGGGAACCATCAACACGTCCGGCAAGGGCCAGCAGGCCAAGCTGAGCGTGGATGCGGGCGACACGGCGAACTGTACGATTCGTGTCGAAAACCGTGGCACGCAGACGGACGATATTAAAGTCACGGGCGCCGGCAGCGTCGCGGGATTCAACGTAACCTATCTTGACGGCAACACGAACGTGACCAGTCAGGTTGTGGGCAGCGGCTATACCTTGCCGGGTATTGCTCCCGGGCAGGGTAAGAATCTAAAGATGCGCGTGCAAACGACGGGCGGCACTTCGGGATCGAAGCAATTCAAAGTTAACGCGAGGTCAACCGGGGATTCCGGCGCCAGGGACACGGTAAAGGCGAAGGTGACGATTAAATAGCCTACGTCGGAAACCCGGCGTCGTCTAACCGAACGACTTCATGATGGAGTCGAACGCTTCCTTCGAGGGGCGAACGCGCGATTCGGGCAGGTGCGCCAGCGGTTCGTCGACAAGCTTGACGTGTTCGTCGAGCGGAACGATGTTCGGGTTGAAGTAAATCAGGCCGGTGTAAAACAGGTTGTTCTCGCGCGCCTGGCTCAGCAGTTCAAGGGCCTTCATGCGGTCGTGCGCGTCGTACTCCACTTCGAGTTTCTTCAACGTTACGCGGGAGCCGTCGTGCATTTTGACCAATTTGGTCGTGCCGGGCTCGTATTCCACGCTGATGTTCTCGTAATGCGGGATGAAGTCCATTTCGTGCAGCGGCTCTTCGTGGTCGCGCGCGTACACCTGGCTCTTGGTCGAGCCCTCGTGGTTGTTGAAGGTAACGCACGGCGAAACGATGTCCAGCACCGCGGTGCCGGTGTGAGCGACGGCCGCCTTGATGAGTGTACGCACCTGCTGCGTATCGCCGGAAAACGACCGCGCCACGAACCCGCAGCCCATCTCGATTGCCAACGCGCACAAATCGACCGGTTGGCTCTGGATGGTAATCCCGCTCTTCATGATTGTGCCTTTGTCCGCCGTGGCGGACGCCTGGCCTTTGGTCAGACCGTAGCACCCGTTGTTTTCGATGATATAGACCACGTGGACGTTGCGGCGCACCATGTGGCAGAAATGGCCAAGTCCGATCGAGGCGGTATCGCCGTCGCCGGATACCCCAATATTGACGAGGTGGCGGTTCGCCAGATTGGCGCCGGTGGCGATGGTGGCCATGCGGCCGTGCACGGAGTTGAACCCATGCGAGCCGTTTAGAAAGTAGTTCGTCGTCTTGCTCGAGCAGCCGATACCGCTGAGCTTGGCGACCATGTGCGGCGGCACGCCGAGGTCGTAGAAGGCCTTGATGATCGAACTCGTGATGGCGTCGTGGCCGCAGCCCGCGCACAATGTCGATTCCGCCCCTTGGTAGTCCTTGAGGGTCAAGCCGATTCGATTGGTCTTTGGGGTCTTGGCGGGCGGTGCTGCGACTGTGCTGCTCATTCGGTTCCTCTTCTAGCTTTCCGCATGCGTGCGAATCTTACCAACGAGCGTGTCCGCGTCGACGGGCAAGCCGTTATAGTGCAAGACACTCTTGAAGCGTGGCGCAAGTTCCGGATATTCGCTCTTCAGAATTGCCGCGACCTGTGCGTCGCGGTTCTGCTCCACAATCAACACCTTCCGGTGCGAGGAACAGAACGCGTTGACCGCGCCGTTGACCGGCAGTGCGCGGATGCGCAGGTAGTCGGTCTTAATTCCGTACTCGTGTTCGAGGATGTGGCGCGCCTCGGCGACTGCCGCGTCTGTCGAGCCGTACGCAATGATGCCGATCTCTGCGCCGCTCCCGGCGTCAACAACCGGGGCCGGCACGCACTCCCGCGCCGTATCGAACTTGCGCGACAGCCGGTCGATGTTGCGCTGCCACGCGTCGGGCTTTTCCGAATACGCGGCCGTCTCCGTATGCCCGGTGCCGCGGGTGAAGAATGCAGCGCCGGGGTGATCCGTCCCCGGGACTGTCCGGTACGGAATGCCGTCGCCATCAATGTCCTTGTAACGCGCGAACGTGCCGTTATTGCTCAAGTCTTCCTTCGACAGGACCTTGCCCCGCGAGATCGGTTTGTCCGGGTACGAGAATGGTTCGGACATCCACTTGTTCATGCCAAGGTCGAGGTCGGACATCAGGAACACCATGGTCTGGAATTTTTCGGCTAGCTCGAGCGACTCCATGGCAAACTCGTAGCACTCGCGCATGTTGCCGGGAATGAGCAGGATGTGTTTGCAGTCGCCGTGCGACAGCATGTAGGCCTTACCAATGTCGCCCTGCGCGGTACGCGTCGGGAGGCCTGTGCTTGGGCCCATCCGCTGCACGTCCACGACGACGGCAGGCACTTCCGCGAAATAGGACAGCCCGGCCATCTCCGCCATGAGCGAAATGCCCGGGCCGGACGTTGCCGTGAACGCGCGGGCGCCGGCCCAGCTTGCGCCAAGCACCATGCCGATCGCCGCGAGTTCGTCCTCGGCCTGAAGCACCACGTAATTATTCTTGCCGTCCGGCTCGCGGCGGTGTTTTTCCAGGAACCCCATCAGGTATTCGCACACGCTGCTGCTCGGCGTGATCGGGTACCACGACGCGAACGTAATCCCGCCGAAGACCATGCCCATCGCGGTCGCCTGGTTGCCTTCGATCAGAATCTTGCCGCTGGCCGCGGTGCTGCGCCGGAGCACGTAACGCGACTGCGCCGGCAGGTTTCCGACGGCATAGTCGAACCCCGCGCGGGCGGCTTTCGTGTTCAATTCGGCGGCCTTGGCCTTCTTGGCGAACTGCCAGTGAATGGCCTTCTCCACTTCCTCGAAATCGATGCCGATTAAGTACGCCACGACGCCGACGTAGATCATGTTGATTACCATCTTGCGCAGGCGCGTTTCCTCGCAGACGGTGTTGACGATCTTGTTGAAGGGCACGATATAGACACTGAGGTCATCGCGGGTGACGAGGTGCTTAAGCGACTCGCGGACGATAAGCATCGCCCCAGCCTGCAACTCGGCGATGTCCTCGGCCGCGGTCTGGGGGTTCATCGCGATGCACAGGTCGGTGCGGTTCCGCGCGGACTGCCATCCGTGCTCGCTCGCGCGAATGGTAAACCACGTCGGCAAGCCTTGAATATTGGACGGGAACAGGTTTTTGCTGTTTACCGGAACGCCCATCGTGAAGATGGAGCGCATCAGCGCATTGTTTGCCGACTGACTGCCCGACCCGTTTGGGGTCGCTATACGAATGACAACGTCGTTGATCTGTTGCCACGGGTCCGGTGACGCGGTTTCCTTCGCCTCACCGGCGACTGCCTGACTCATCTACGTAAACTCCACCTCTACTAACGCGCGCGGGGCGCGGCTATATTCTCTGCAAGGTCTGCGTTCGGTAAAACAGGACACCTGCGCTGGACTTGTCGCCGAGGAACGGCGACTGGAACCAGCGAGTACGGGGCGGGCGACTGCGTCACAATTTGCCGGGACGCAATCACTTAACGTTGCACCCCATGCCCGTAGCGGGGTGCGTCGTCATGCCTAAACAGAACAAGCCAGCTTCGGCAGGCTTCTCGGCCTGCCGTCCTCTCCCGCGCCTTTGCGGCCGGGCGTTGGTGCGACTGACAACCAGGACTTCTAAACTACAATAAAATACTTGATTAGCGCGGCCTAGTCAAGATCAGGGCAGATCGCGGCAGATCGGGACGGGTACCGAAACGCAGCGGCGCCCTCAGATTCCGTCGCCGTGGAAGGGATCGATGCTGTGGTCCATTTCGAGGCCGGCTTGGCCCGTACGAAGGCCTTTCACGACTTCCGCCGGTACGCCGACGGCCGTGCAGTGGGGTGGAATCGACTTGAGCACGAGGCTGCCGGCGCCGATCTTGGCGCCCTGGCCGATCTCGATATTGCCTAGAATCGTCGCGCCGACGCCGATGAGGACGCCGCGGCGGACCTTGGGATGGCGGTCCCCCTTCTCCTTGCCGGTCCCGCCGAGCGTGACGCCGTGCAGCATGGATACGTTGTCTTCGACCACGGCCGTCTCGCCAATAACGACGCCCGTAGCGTGGTCCATCAGGATGCCGCAGCCGATGCGCGCGGCGGGATGGATGTCCACCTGCAGCACCTGGGAAACGCGGCTCTGAAGAAACAACGCCAACTGATACCGTTCGCGCGACCAGAAGTAGTGCGCGGCGCGGTACGCCTGCAACGCGTGAAATCCTTTGAAATACAGGAGCGGCGTCGAGTACCCCGAGCACGCCGGATCGCGGTCTTTCACCGCCTTGATGTCGGTGCGGACATGTTTGCTGAAGGTGGGATCGTTCTCGAAGGCTTCTTCGAGCAGGTCGCGCATTGCAATCGCGGGGATGGTCGAACTCTCGAGTTTCGACGCGAGCAGGAACGTCAGCGCGTCCTCCAACGATTTATGATTGAGGATCACGCCGTAGAGGAAGTTGGTGAGCAGCGGTTCCTTGCGCGCTTCGCGCTCCGCTTCCTCGCGAATTGTCTTCCATAGGGAATCCACGTTCGAACTCCTCGCGCCAACGCGCCTATACAAAAAAGGCGCCGGATGCGCATCCGGCGCCTAAAGGAAACAGGCCGATTAGACCAGCAATTCCTTTTCCTTCTTCGCAGGATCGTCCGTGTGCGGGCCATCGTCGCGCTGGCGGCGGCGCCGATAGCGCCCCGAAGGCCCGGAATCGCCTCCGCCGGCGACCTGTGAGGGCCCCAGCTTCGCGATGTACTTTTGCCACCAGTACACGATGGGGCTTGCGATGTAAACCGACGAATACGTGCCCACGATGATACCGATGGCCAGCACCAGAGCAAAGTCGAAAATGACCGAGCCGCCCCAGATCAGCAGAACGATGACGACCGCGAGCGTCAATGTGCTGGTCAGCAATGTACGGCTCAGGGTTTCGTTGATCGCCTTGTCCATGATTTCGAGCAGGCTCATGCCGCGCCCGCGCATCAGTCTGAGGTCTTCGCGCAGGCGGTCGAACACGACGATTGTGTCGTTTAGCGAGTAGCCGACGACGGTCAGCACCGCCGCGACCACGCCCAGCGACACCTCGCGTCCGAGCATGGACATGATGCCGATAGTGATGCACACGTCGTGAAGCATCGCCGCCACGGCGCCTACCGAGAATTTCAATTCGAATCGGAACCACAGGTAGATGATGATGAACACCGTGGCCCACAAGACCGCGCTGACGGCATCCCACTTCAACTGCGCGCCCACCGCGGGGCCCACCATGTCGACCCGTTCCACGACCACTTTCGACGCGTCGCCACCGGCAAGACTCACGAGCGATTCCTGCATGCGTTGATCGACGCTCTTGACGGCGGTGACCTCGGTACCTTCGGTCGACTGTTTCTCGGCTTCGCCAACGTGGATCATGAACTGGTTGCGGGATTCGACGTTTGACTGTTCGTATGCGGTGACCGTCGGTTCGTCGAAGCCCGCGGACTCGATTTGGGAGCGCACCGCCGCAATGTCCACCTGCTCCTGCGAATCGATGTTGAGTACGACGTTGGTGCCGGTCGTGAACTCGACGCCAAAATTGTCCTCGCCGCGAACGGCAAAGTAACCCAAACCAATCAGCACCACCAACACGGTGAGAGGCGACAGCCATGTCCTTTGCTTGAGGAACGGAATCTTTGTGCCGGACGGGATTAGGCTGAACATCGTAATTTTCGTGAGCAACTTTTTTGCCACGAGGAAATCAATAATGCCTCGAGTCACGGTGAGCGATGTGAACAGGCTCGCCGCGATACCGATGGTCAAGGTGACCGCAAACCCCTGAATCGGACCCGAGCCGAACTGAAGCAGCACGATTCCGGATATCAATGTTGTGACGTGGCCGTCGAGAATCGCGGGAAAAGCGTGAGAATACCCGCCGGCGATGACCGCGGTCAGCGTCTTGCCCAGCCGGAGCTCCTCACGCATGCGCTCATATATGAGCACGTTCGCGTCAACCGCCATACCCAACGTCAGAATAAGGCCTGCGATACCGGGAAGTGTGAGCGTCGCGCCCATGTACGCCATCGACGCAAGGATCAGCAATCCATTAAACAGCACGGCGATGCACGAGATGAAGCCTACTGCATGGTAGTAGGCCGTCATTCCGATAAACACGATTACAATGCCGATGAGGCAGGATACGACGCCGTTCCGTATCGAGTCCTCGCCCAATCGAGCGCCGACGATACCCGTGCGGTCCTCGATCACCGGCACCGGAAGCGATCCGGAATTGAGCGCGATTGCCAGGTCGCGCGCTTCCTCCGGATTGAAGTTGCCCGTTATCACGCCGCTCGTGCTGATGCGATCGTTAATATTCGGAGCGGACTCGACGACGCCGTCCAGGACGATCGCCATCGCGCGGTTGATGTTCGCTTCCGTCTTGTCGCCAAACACGCGACCCGCCTCGGCGTTGAGGCCAAATCCGATCTGCCAGCGGCCCGCGCCGGACTGTTCGTCCGGCCTCGCGTACGCCATCGTCAGGCCGTCGCCGGTCATTATGGTCTCTTTTTCGAGTACATAGATTTTGTAGTGCTGCGGCTCGCCGGGCTTGGGCGCACGGCTGAACGCGACAACGACGTCGTCGGGGATCAGCCCCGCGACGCTTTCGGCTTCCTTCACCATTTCGCGGACTTTTTCGATCTGCTCCAACGGAACTTGAATCAATTGTTCCTCGCCGGGGCCGGGGCGTTGCAGGCGCTTCGTGAAATCGCCGTTGAAATGGGCGTCGATGGCCTTAAGAACTTCCTTTTGCGCTTCGGGTCCGGCAACGATCTGGAAGGTGAGGTATGCGGTTGTTAGGATCAGCTCCTTCGCGCGTTCGACGTCCTTCTCGCCCGCGAGCTGCACCTGAATTTGGCGGTCGCCCATCGTCTGGATGATGGGTTCCTTGGTGCCGAACTCGTTCGCCCGGCGCTCGATGCGCTGCTTCACTGTCTCCTGAAGTTCCTTCAGGATGTCGGCATCCGTGTACCCGCTGTCCGTATAGTGCTTTTTGATGTTGGGATCGAGCTTCTCGTAGTCGATGCCCACGATCATCTCGACGCCGCCCTGCAGGTCAAGCCCCAGGTTGATAACCCAGTCGCGATCGTATTCGAGGTAACGCTTGAAAAGACGCGTGTTCTCCGCCCAATAACCAAGCTTCTCGGTGGAGGCGTCTTCTTGTTTCCAACGCTCAAGCCGTTCCGTGCGCTGGGCGTCAGTGAGCGTCATCCAGCCGATCGTCGGATAGACGTATATGGCTGCAATCAACAGGACCGCATATATGATGAGCGTGCGGTAAAGGTGCTTTCTCATTCCTTGCTCCAACTGTGATCGACGGCGCCAATCTCGCCCGCGCGCCGCAGTCTACGATTCTTTTTCGTCCTTGGGGACCACGCGGGACACCGAACCCCGCAAGAACTCCATCTTCACGGGCGGCTCTTCGCTCACGCGCAAGACCACCGTCTTCTCGGATACACCCACGATGCTGCCAATGATACCGCTCGCGGTGACGACTTTGTCGCCCTTGGACAGTCCCGCCAACATGGCCTGACGTTCCTTTTCGCGTTTCTGGTTCGGCCGGAACATGAACAGCCACATCACGAGAATCATTGGAAGCATGAAGTACAGGATGCTGAACGGATCGCCCTGCGACTGCGTGGCGGTCTGGCCGCCCGAGGGGGCTTCGGCGGCGGCCAACACGGCCGAGATCGCCGAAATTGCGATAGTCTCTAACGTCAACGCACACACCTCTCAAAAGACAAAACAGCGCCTAGGCGCTCGAGTAGCCGTGGAGAAATTCCCGCTTGAACTCCAAGAAGCGCCCCGCCCGAATGGCCGAGCGCACAGCAGCCGCCAAGTTTAGCATGAACCGAAGGTTATGTAAAGTATTCAGCCGCAATGCCGAGATTTCCCCTGCCCGGTACAGGTGGCTCAGATAGGCCCGGCTGTAGCGGGTACACGCGACGCAGTCGCACGCCGGATCCAGCGGTCCGAACTCCGTTCGGTACTGCTGGTTCTTGATGTTCAGGCGTCCGGCCGAGGTGAACAGGCTTCCGTTGCGGGCATTGCGGGTCGGCATGACGCAGTCGAACATGTCCACGCCCCGTTCGACAGCCATGAGGAAGTCCTCCGGCGGACCCACGCCCATCAGGTAGCGCGGCTTGTCGCGCGGCAGGAGCGGCGCAGTCCATTCGACCACCGCTGCCATCTCCTCTTTGCTCTCCCCCACACTCACCCCGCCAATCGCATAGCCGGGAAGGTCCAGCCCGACAGTCCGATCGGCGCTCTCCCGGCGGAGGTCCTCGAACGTGCTTCCCTGCACGATACCAAACAGCGCGCACGTGTCAACGGCATGGCGTTCTATCGGCTGGTTTGGTTCCCTATGCGCATCGTCGCGCTTTCGCACCGTCGCGCCGCGCCAATGCGCCTTGCACCGCGCGGCCCAGTCCGCGGTCATGCGCATCGACTCCGCGGCCTCGCCGTGCGCAGCCGGATACGAGGTGCATTCGTCGAAGCACATGATGATGTCCGCGCCGATGGACAGTTGGATATCGATCGCGCGCTCGGGGGTCATGTGGTGACGCGACCCGTCGATGTGACTTTGAAACGTCACACCGTCCGCGGTCACCTTGTTCAATTTCCCGAGGCTGAACACTTGAAACCCGCCGGAGTCGGTGAGTATCGGGCGGTCCCAATTCATGAAACGGTGGAGCCCTCCGGCCTGCTCGAGCACATCGGTCCCTGGCCGGAGAAAGAGGTGGTACGCGTTGCCCAGGATGATAGACGCGTCGATGTCGCGCAGGTCTTCCTGGGTAAGGGCTTTCACGCTTGCCTGCGTGCCGACCGGCATGAATACGGGCGTTTCAAAGCTGCCGTGCGGCGTGGTCACGCGCCCGACCCGCGCCCCACACGACGGGTCTTCGGCGAGCAATTCGAATGTAACGGCGGTATTCATGGCTAAAATGGTCGTGTAGTATAGCGAACACGGGCGTCGCATTGCGCTTCTGGCGATCATCTGGGATAATCTAAGTCGAGTGCGTGCTTAATTGTCAGGTTGTAGAGTGCCGGTTATCGTGAAACGCTTCGCTAAAATTTCATTGATTGGGGTAATCGTTCTGTTTGTAGCCGCGGCCGGCGGCGCCGTGGTGAAGTACCGCGCCGACCAGTCGTATTACGACGGGTACGACGCATCGTTGCCGCTGAATCCCGTTGTGCGCGGGACCGAGCAGCGCGACGCGTACACACGAGTCGATTTCACGTACCAAAGCCAACCCGAGTCGAACGTGCCGTCGATTCTTGCGCTTCCGGTCGATACGCCGAAGCCGTACCCGTGCATCATCTTTCTTCATGGCATAGGACAGAGCAAATCCTTCCTCGACGAAATCGCGGCGTACTACACGCAGGCGGGGTTCGCCATCGTCTCGTTCGATCAGTACATGCGCGGCGAACGGCGCATTGCATCGAAAGACCCGGTGTCGCAGCTATTGGGGTTGCGCAAGCGGACTTCACTCAACGTAATCGACACCCGCCGGCTCGTCGATTACCTCGAGACCCGCGAAGACATCGCCAAAGACCGCATCTATCTCATCGGGGCCAGTTTTGGCGCGATAACCGGTTGCACTGCCGTTGCCTTCGAGCCGCGTATTCCGGCGGCCGTGATGACCTACGGCGGCGGGAATCTCGATCTGTTGTTGGACAGCGAAGCTGCACGCAAGGAACTCGGTCGCTGGAAAGGGCCGCTCACGTCGCTTGTCGCTTTTGTAACCGCGCCGTCGGACCCGGTCAAATATGTCGGAAAGATCGCGCCGCGGCCGCTGCTTTTTCAGAATGGCGAGCACGATCAACTGATCCCGTTCGCCGCGGCGAGGGCACTGGTCGAGGCGGCCGGCGATCCAAAGGAATTTGCGGTCTATGATTCCGACCACGTTGGCGTCGACGAGGCGCAGACCATTCAGGTCCTGAAGGACAGCATCAAGTGGCTGCTTGAGCAGGACAAGCGGAACCTGTCCGCAGCGAACACCGCTATGACGCCTGCTGGACCGGCGCAGGCTGCCCCTGGGGCCGCTGCCGTGTCTTCTGCTTCCGCGCTGCCCGCGGCATCTTGAGCGGTTTTCCTTCCAAGGCCTGTGACAATCGTTGCGCGACGGTCTCCAAAACCTTCACACGCGCGAACCGTTTGTCGTTGCCCTCGACGACGACCCACGGCGCATGGGCCGTTGAGGTCTTTTCGAGCATATCGGACACCGGCCCCCAGTAGTCTTCCCACTTTTCGCGGTTGCGCCAGTCTTCGTCCGTGATTTTCCAGCGTTTGTGGGGTTCCTGCTCGCGAAGTTGGAACCGGTTCAATTGTTCGTCCTTGGAAATGTGGAACCAAAACTTAATCAAAACGGCGCCGGCCTCGACGATTTGCGTTTCGAACTCGTTGATTTCGCGGTACGCACGCTGCCACTCCTGTGGCGTCGCGAAACCTTCCACGCGCTCGACCAGCACGCGGCCGTACCAACTGCGATCGAAGATCGCGAGGTGCCCCGCTTTTGGCAGTGCGCGCCAGAACCGCCAGAGGTAATGGTGCGTCCGTTCGTCGCCCTGCGGCGCGGCAACCGGGTTCACCTCGTACCCGCGCGGATCGAGCTGCCGTGCAAGGCGCCGGATAGTGCCGCCCTTGCCCGCGGCGTCCCACCCCTCGAACACCAACAATGCCGCGCGCCGTTTGAAGTAGCAGACGTGCTGCAACCGCCGTAATTCGGATTGCAGTTTGGGCAGCACGTCGTCGTATTCTTCGGGCGTAATCGTCTGGCCCAAATCGACTCGGTCTAGGGGGCTGGTCCGGCGCGGCGTCACGGGCGCGGCGGTCGGCACGGGCGCATTCTTTCGTTCGACCGCTTTTTGAAACGCGCTGCGCAGCGTCTCCGCCACAAGCACTTTGGCGAAGTTGTCGTCGGTGGACGGGACGACGGTCCAGGGCGCGTACGACGTGGAGGTTTCGCGCAGCATGTCCTCCGCGGCGTCGTAGTATTCGCGGTATCGCTTGTGCCTGCGTTTCTCAGCCTTGCCGATCTTCCACGCGAAGGCTTCGTTCTTCTCGAGACGGCTGAACCGCTTGGACTGTTCCTTCTTGCTGATGTGCAGGAAGAACTTCACGACCACTGCGCCGTCGTCGTCGAGCTGTCGCTCGAACGTGCGGATATGCTCGTAGGCGGCCTGCAGGCCCTGCGCATCGAGGCCCGCCTCCACGCGCTCCTGCAATACCTCGCGGTACCAACTGTGGTTATAGATGCTGATGCCGCCGCGTGGCGGCGCCGTCTGCCAAAAGCGCCACAGCGGCGGGTACATCCGTTCGACCTCTGTTGGCGCCTTGATGTTGTAAACCTTGAAACCGCGAGGGTCGAGCGGCTCGAGCATGCGGTTCAACACCATGCCTTTGCCCGCTGCGTCCCATCCCTCGAAGACAATGAGGAGCGGGCTGCCGGACGGGCGAAGATCGCGCTGGAGTTGCGCGAGTTGCAGATCGATTTGTTCGAGGATCGCTTTGCACTCCCGCTTGGGAATGGCGGCGTCCAGATTTACGGTTTCCAACATGCGGGTTACCCCCTACGTCCCGGCTTGAATTTCGGAAGCGCGCTCCCCCGGGGCGCTAGTTCGACGCTGCTTCACCTCGGCTCTTGTGATAGAGCTCGGGATAGTGCTTTTCGAAACAACTCGGACACAACCCGTGGCTGAGTTGCACGTCGGTGTGTTCCGACAAGTAGTCCTCGATCCGGCGCCACGATTCCTCGTCGTCGCGGATGCGATGGCAAAACATGCAAATCGGAAGAATTCCCTGAAGGAATTTGATGTGCTCCATCGCCTCTTCAAGCTCGGTCACGCGGTTGCGCAACTGCTGCTCGAGGTCCAGAACGCGCTCGCCAACGCGAATGCGGGCGACCAACTCGCCTTCATCGAACGGCTTGGTAACGTAATCGTTCGCGCCGGAATCGAGGCCTTCGATAATGTCCCCTTTGTCGGCGCGCGCGGTGAGCAAGATGAGGTACTTGGAGCTGATACCGATGGCCTTGCGCACGTTCTCGCAAACCTGGACTCCCGTCAGGCCCGGCATCATCCAATCCAAAACCGCGAGCTTCGGCGAATCGGGCTTCTGCAACACGGCCCACGCTTCGTCCCCGTCCGCGGCCGACGTCACGTCGTGGCCCAACCGCTTGAGTACCGCCGTTAATGCAATGCGGGACGTGTTGTCGTCGTCCGCGACGAGAATTCGCATTCGGCACCCCCTATGCAATACAACTCAAACGGGGACTATAGCACGATCGCGCGGGGATTTCCGCCGGGGAGAATCGCCAATGAGAGTACTTCCGACTGGGCGTCTGGGGTGGACAATTGCCGCGGCAATCGCCACGGCGTTGCCTGCCGTAGTAGTGTACGCCAACGACAACACGATCTTTCGGGACGACTTCCGAGGGAAGCTCGCTGACGGGTGGCGATGGGTGCGCGAGAATCCGGCCGCGTGGCGTGTAACGGATTCGGGACTCGAGATTCGCGTCGAGCCCGGCAATTTGTGGGGCGGCAAGAACGACGCGAAGAACGTTCTTGTGCGGGACCTTCCCAAAATCGAAAACGGCGCGCTGTCCGTCGAGGTTACGGTCGAGAATAAGCCAACCAACCAGTACGAACAGGTGAACCTCGTCTGGTATTACGACGACAGCAACATGGTAAAGATAGGCCTGGAACTCGTCGACGGCGAAGTTTGCATGGTCATGGGCCGGGAGCAGGACGATTCCACGCGTACAATCGCCAAGCCCCCCATCGGCAACGCCATCAGCAAACTCCGCCTCCGCCTGACCGCGCGCGGCGCAATGCTCAAAGGCGAATACTGCGTATCAGACGCTGACGACTGGAAAACCGCCGGCGAATGCGAACTACCCGTGAAGGGCGACGCGAAAGTTTCCATCCAAGCCTATCAAGGCCCCAGCGACGCCGAACACTGGGCGAAGATTTCGGAATTCCGCCTGTTGACCCGAGAGTGACCGGTTCGCTGCGCATCGACAAGCTCCGGCCTGCGAACACACGCGCGATCGAAGCGCTGTTTCAACTAATGGGGGTTACTTCGCCGTCTCAGTCCGGATGCGAATCAGGGCGCAGAGCTTTCGATGAACGCCCACTCAAGTTGACGCTTGGCAACGCCGAAGACCTCCCGGCGTCGCTACCCGCAAAACTGCCAGTACGCTAATCGACGGCGGAGCGATCGGCAGGTGCCCTCAGTCGGCGTCTTCGGCGTCCGCGAATGTATCGAAGAACGCGCTGAAGCTGCCATTGCCACCGTCTTTCATGAAGGCCATGGCGGCTCTCGGGTGCTTGTTAAGTATCCCGGTGATTGCGTACGGGATTTCGTAACCCCAACGGAGTTCGGACTGTAGTCCGATGAAATACTTCTGGATGAGGTCGAGCACCGGGCGCACGTCGAACTTGGGGTTGCGCAGGAAACCAAGCAGCAACTCCATCGGACAATTCCCAGCGGCCCGGCCCATACCAAAGACGGTGGCGTCGAGGTAGTTAATGCCTTTGACGATACCTTCGATGGTGTTGGCAAAACCGAGTTGCTGGTTGTTGTGCATGTGAATGCCGACTTCCTTGCCTTTGAGGCGGGAGAGGTACTTGTCGGCGAGGTAGTGAATCTGTTCGGAGTACAGATAGCCGAAGCTGTCGACAAGGTAAATGACTTCAAAATTGGTTTGCGCGAGTTGATCGAGAGCTTGGTCGAGTTCCGGTTCCAGACAGTGAGACACCGCCATGATATTGACCGAGACTTCGTACCCCAGCGATTTGATGTGATTGCCGAGATGGATGGCCTTGTCAATCTCCTTCACGTACGTCGCGACCCGGTACATCTTTACGATGGAATCCTTCGCGGGGACGAACGAGTCGTAGTCGGTGCGGCCCACGTCGCACATCACCGAAACCTTTGCCGGGCACTCGTGGGCCACTTCGCGAAGCACGTCCTCGTCGCAGAAGCGCCAGGGGCCCGAGTCTTCCACCTTGAACTGCTTCTTGTCGGCCTTGTAGCCGAGCTCGATGTAATCGACGCCCGCCTTCGCGAGGCCGTCAAAAACGTCCCGGACCATGTCCTTGCTGAAGCGCCAATCGTTCATCAATCCGCCGTCGCGGATTGTGCAGTCGAGTACTTTGATTTCTGGCCGGTACATGCGTCGAATACTCCCCCTGTTCGTCTGTCCGGAAGGAAATGCAGACTACCGAATAGACGCCCCCGGAATCAATGTTTCGAATGCCTCCCACAACAACTTCGCAGCGTCTGACTTCGCGAAGAAGATGTATATGATTTGACTCAATCACTATTTATCCTTGACTGCTATGTTATTGAGCGATACTTTGAAGGCTAGGTGCATCGGAAGACTACGGAAGCAACGGGGGCTCTACCCGATTGAGCTTCCGGTTTCGAGGCGGACTACGCCTTGGTTTTCGGTAAACGCCCATTGAAGGGGGGCGGGGAGAATCGATCATGCGGACTCTAAACCAACTCGAAGGTAGGTTCGGAATACTCTTGTACATCGCGCTCCTTTTGCTTGCGATGCTGTGCATCGGCTTTCAGCCACGCCGCGCCGAATCTGCCGCGGGATTCACGCGCATGGAAGACCGGGACTTCCGCGGTCCAAAACCGATCGAAGTGTTGAAACCAAATGGCGGGGAAACGTACACACGAGGTATCAAGAAGAAGATGACGTGGTCAACGACACTCGATCCAAGTGAGCGGGTACGTATAGAACTCTTGCGGTTTGGCGACGTCATTCATGTGATTGACAAGTCCACCGCGAACGACGGTCTCTACAAGCTGACATTTCCGCAGGAGGCAGAACCGGGTGGCGGTTACAAGGTTCGCGCCCTGCTCAAACGAGACACAAACATATTCGACCAAAGCGACAAGCCGTTCACCGTCGAGTGAATTCCGGGTACAACCAGTCTGGTTCCGCGTGCCGCCGAGTGCTCGGGGCGATTTGGCGGTAACAGTCGAAACTAAAAACCGCTCAAAAAGAACGCGGCCCCGGACCGAAGCCCGGGGCCGCGCGACTCATACACGAGGGAAACCGGTTAATACATTCCGCCGCCCATGCCGCCGTGCGGGTCGGCTGCGGGTGCCGGTTTATCTTCCGGCATCTCGGCGATAAGCACTTCGGTGGTGAGCAATAGGCCCGCGACGCTTGCCGCGTTTTGCAGCGCCGTACGGGTCACCTTGGTCGGATCGATGACGCCGGCCTTGAGCATGTCTTCGTACTCGCCGGTGTCCGCGTTGTACCCGACGCTGCCCTTCTTACCCTTGACGTTCTGCACAACCATCGCGCCTTCGTCGCCCGCGTTGGACGCAAGCTGGCGCAACGGCTCTTCGAGCGCGCGGTACACGATGCGCGCGCCGACGGCTTCGTCACCGCTAAGGCTGGTCTTGTCGATCGCGTCCTGGCAACGCATCAACGCCACGCCACCGCCGGGGACGATACCTTCTTCGACGGCCGCGCGGGTCGCGTGCAACGCGTCTTCCACGCGCGCCTTCTTTTCCTTCATCTCGATTTCGGTCGCCGCGCCGACGTTCACGACGGCAACACCGCCCGCGAGCTTCGCAAGGCGTTCCTGCAATTTCTCGCGATCGTAATCCGACGTCGTCTCTTCGATCTGACGGCGGATAAGATTGATGCGGCCCATGATCTCGGAGCTGGAACCGGCGCCTTCGACGATGGTCGTATTGTCCTTGTCGACAACGACGCGCTTCGCGCGGCCAAGGTCGGCCAACGCGATGCTCTCGAGCGTGCGGCCGAGGTCTTCGGTGATCGCCAGACCGCCGGTCAGCACCGCGATGTCCTGCAGCATGGCCTTGCGGCGATCGCCGAAACCGGGCGCCTTCACTGCGCACGCCTGGAAGGTGCCGCGGATCTTGTTCACGACGAGCGTCGCGAGCGCCTCGCCCTCGACGTCCTCGGCGATGATCAGCAGCGGCTTGCCGCTCTTCGCAATCTGTTCGAGCAGAGGCAAGAGGTCCTTCAACGTTGAAATCTTCTTTTCGTGGATGAGGACGTATGCGTTCTCGAGCACCGCTTCCATCGACTCGCTGTCCGTCACGAAGTACGGCGAGAGATAGCCCTTGTCGAACTGCATACCCTCGACGACTTCGAGCGTCGTGTCGATGCCCTTCGCTTCCTCGACCGTGATGGTTCCGTCGTTGCCGACCTTCTCCATCGCTTGCGCGATGATCTTGCCAATCTCGTTGTCGCTGTTCGCGGAGATGGTCGCGACCTGGCGGATAATCTCGTTGTCGCCCTTGACTTTCTTGCTCATGCCGGCAAGCGCCTCGACGACGGCGTCCACCGCCTTGTCGATGCCGCGCTTCACCGCCATCGGGTTCGCTCCCGCGGTGATATTGCGCAGGCCTTCGCGGAAGATCGCTTCCGCCAACACGGTCGCCGTGGTGGTGCCGTCGCCCGCGACATCCGATGTCTTCGACGCGACTTCCTTCACCATCTGCGCGCCCATGTTCTCGTACTTGTCTTCAAGCTCGATTTCCTTCGCGACCGTCACGCCGTCCTTGGTCACCGTGGGTGCGCCCCACTTCTTGTCCAACACGACGTTGCGGCCCTTCGGACCGAGCGTGGCCTTCACGGCCTTGCTCAATTTGGTTACACCGGCAAGCACGCGGCGGCGCGCGTCTTCGCCGAACTCAAGTTGCTTTGCGCTCATAATCTCCTCTCCTCAACTACGTAGGTCCCAGTAGTTGGAATCGTTTGTTGCGTTGTTACTCGATCACCGCCAGCACATCGTCCTCACGCATGATGATGTGCTCGTCGCCATCGATCTTCACTTCCGTACCCGCGTACTTGCCCATCAGGATGCGGTCGCCCTTCTTCACTTCGAGCGGCACGCGCTTGCCGTCGTCGTCCAACCGGCCGGGGCCTACTGCGACGACTTTGCCTTCCTGCGGTTTTTCCTTGGCCGTGTCGGGAATGATGATGCCGCCACGGACGGTTTCGCTCGGTTCCTCGCGCTTCACGAGGATGCGGTCTGCCAAGGGACGCACTTTCATTGGGATCAGTCCTCCTAGGTTTATGGGCAAAAAAGCCCGATTGTTCGTCTTTCTCGATCACCGTGCCGGGCTGCCAGTTTGGCATCTCGATTTTGCGATTAGCCCACCCGCATGTGGAATAGTCGCCCGGTGACGTAAACTGCGTAGCAACGCATATGCCAGCGTCATTTCTCTATATATAAAACCATTATTTTGAATGGATTACGTTCAAAGCGATATTCTCGGCGACCCGGCCCCTTTTGCCCATTTGGCAGTGTCGGCGCATACGTTACGGCGTTTGGCGCACGAATGTCGCTGCCAAATTGGCATTATGTTAGCATATAGCGCTGTCGAGTGCCAGCTCTGTGGGCCGCGCCGGATTTCTTGCCGCTCTCAAGCCCACAACAATTTCGCCAAACGAGAAAAAGGAATCGCGCGAACCTGGTCCCAACCGGGTCCGCGCGATACCTTGTCGTCTCGCTTGCTTGTTCGTGGGTCTACTTGCGTTGTTTATCTGCTCGAATTACTCCGATGCGGCGAACGAAGATGGCGGCCAAACCCATGCCCAGCATCAGCATCGAGGCGGGTTCGGGAGTTATGCTGACTGCGTCGACACGTAGTGTTGGGAGGCCGAACGGCGCCGTTAACGCACCCGCCGTGCATGCGAAGAACAAGAGCGCGCTTGCCGCTACCAGATGTCCGTTCTGCTTGACCATGTCCTTACCTCCGCTCGAAGCGCCATCGCTCCGCTACCGGAGCGGCAATGTAATGAGCAGGCGGTATGCCAATGGTGCTTTATAACACCTAATGCATTGAATGATAAGTACATACGCCATTGTGCCGCGAAGAACAGGCCGGATACTTCCAACTACGGGTTAGTCATGATTGACTAAGTTTTAGGCAGCGGCGAACACGAAGTAACTCGCGTTTCCATCTGACACAAGTATTCAATCGCGCTGAATATATCGGCGGAACTGGAACGGTTGAATCGATTCTTACCCTAGTGCGGCCCGGCGCCATGGATTGCGGCGCACGGCCCGCAGCGCCGTACAACCGACTCGTCACGTTCGGCGCAAGAACCTGATGTGGAGCAGCATAGCTATCAACGGGCGAACTCTGCCTGGCCGAGTCGCCAACACGAGGTACGCACATGGAATCGAAGGCTAAAACGTGGTCGCTTACGGTGGCGCTCGCCACGATAAGTATCGCCGCAGGTGCGCAGATTATGGAGAAGCATGTCCTCACGCTGGAAGGCGCCAAGACGGCCATTTCAGCCGCGGAAGCGGAAGCGAAACGATTGGGTGTAGGAGGCGCGATTGCCGTCGTGGACGATGGCGGCAACCTGCTGAACTTCGTGCGCATCGACGGCACTTTTGCAGCCGGTGCGAACGTATCGATCGATAAAGCGCGAACGGCAGCGATGTTCAAGAAGCCGACGAAGGCGTTTGAAGACATTATTAATAACGGCCGATTCACGATGACTGCGTTGCCGGATTTCACGCCCCTGCAAGGCGGTGTGCCGATCTCGGTAGGCGATCGCGTTGTCGGTGCAATCGGAATGAGCGGTGCGTCCAGCGCGCAACAAGATGAAGAGATCGCTATGGTCGGTGCAAAGGCCGTGTCCGCGCCGAGCGTGGGCCGCTCGCAAGACTCGGACGCGCCGACGCAGACGTCGATGGAGTCCTCCAGGTCGGGCACGACAACGAGTGATGAACGCTTCCTCGTTAGCCGCGACAAGAGCGGCGTCGCGTTGCAGGGCTATGATCCCGTCGCTTACTTCACGGATCAGAAGCCCGCGAAGGGCAACCCGAAATGGAAGAGCGAGCATAAGCACGCGACCTATTACTTCGCATCGGCGGAACACAAGGATCTGTTCGACGCCGCGCCCGGGAAATACGAGCCGCAATTCGGCGGCTACTGCGGATACGCCGCGTCCATCAACCGTATCTCGCCGATCAATCCAAACTTCTGGCAAGTGCTCGATGGCCGCCTCGTGCTGCAACACAACCAAAAGGCCCTCGACAAGTGGAACGAAGACCTCAACGGCAATCTCGCAAAGGCCGACACAAACTGGCCCGGCCTCGTCGCGAAGAACGGAATCGGCCCGAAGGACCTAATCAACACGGACCGTAAAGGCGTCGCCATCCAGGGATACGACCCGGTTGCGTACTTCCTCGAAGGCAGTCCGATGAAGGGCAAGAAGGAATTCGAGTCTACGTACAACGGCGCACTTTACCACTTTGTTTCGCAGGATCATCGATACAAGTTTGAAGATAACCCGAGCAAGTACGTGCCGCAGTTCGGTGGTTTTTGCGGATACGCGGCATCGATCAACAAGGTGTCGCCGATCAATCCGAAGTACTGGCAGATTCAGGATGGGCGCCTCGTGCTGCAACACACGAAGAAGGCCTACGACCTCTTCAACCAGGACGCGGCCGGCAACTACGCGAAGGCACAGGCGAACTGGCCGGGTCTCGTGCAGAAGTACGGGAAATAGCGAGAATTCGGAGTGCGGTAGCGGCACTACCGCACTCCAACCACGCTCCAACATGCAGGACAGAACACAATGAAAGCAAGAAACCAACACTTCCTCGCCGTGCTAGTTTCACTGATCTGCACGGTCAGCGGGCACGCCGCGGGAAACGCCCCTGCAAACCTACCCGAGTCCATTATTGATTTGCAGACGAAGGCGGGCGTCGATCGCGTTAAAGGCGCGTGGCGCTACAGCGACGTGACAATCGGCGAAATCGACCATCGCGGTGTCGGCGCTGACCTTAAAGCCAGCGGCGCACCGAACAAGACAAATGACTTCACACCGGCCGCCCACGGCAAGGGCTTTGATGACAGTGGGTGGATGACTGTCGATCCCGAGGCGCTTCACGACCGGCGCGGGAACGGGAAACTCAGTTTTGCGTGGTACCGAATCAAGGTGACGATTCCTCAGGCGGCGCGCGATTTCGACCCGACCGGTTCGGTCGCGGTATTCGAGACCGTGGTAGACGACTACGCCGAGGTTTGGGTCGACGGCAAACTACCTTTTGCGCAAGGTCAAAGTGGCGGGACTGTCGCCGCGGGCTGGAACGCGCCGAACCGCGTCGTGCTGACGCGCGATGCGAGGGCAGGAGAGCAGTTCCAGATTGCTGTGTTTGCGATGAACGGTCCCGTCTCGACGCACCCGGAAACGTACATCTGGATGCGGTCTGCAACGCTCAGCTTTTACACGCCGGGCCGGTGGAGCCGTGCGAAGAAGGTCGATGTCACGGTTAATCGGATCGACCCTGCTATCGATTCCATAGTTCCAACGAATGCGGTGCTGGAGAAGGTTGCTGACGGATTCGTGTTCACCGAAGGGCCGGTCTGGCATCCAGATGGGTATCTCTTGTGCAGCGATCCGAATATGAATGTGATTTATCGCGTGACGCCCGAAGGCGACGTGAACGTGTACCGCCCGAACAGCGGTTACACCGGTGCGGACATCCATGCATACCGCCAGCCTGGATCGAACGGATTGGGATTGGATGCGCAGGGCCGGCTGACGATCTGCGAACACGGCAACCGTCGCGTCACGCGGATTGAGAAGAATGGCGTGTTGACGGTGCTCGCGGATCGGTATCAGGGCAAGCGGTTGAACAGCCCAAACGACTTGATCTACCGCAGCGATGGCGCGCTTTATTTTTCGGATCCGCCGTTTGGTTTGCCGAAGTTTTACGACGACCCCAAGAAGGAGCTGCCGAATACGCCGGTGTTCTGCCTTATCAATGGCGAATTGAAGGAAGTGGTCAGTGACTTGCGCGGGCCAAATGGTGTGGCGTTTTCGCCCGACGAAAAGTACCTGTATGTCGCGAACTGGGACGAAACGAAGAAAGTACTCATGCGCTACGAGGTGCAATCGGACGGCATGTTGAGAAATGGAAAGTTGTTTTTCGATATGCAACACGGAAGTGGCGAAGAGGCGCTCGACGGGCTGGAAGTCGATGCAAAGGGCAATCTTTTCGTTTCCGGCCCCGGCGGTACATGGGTAATCTCGCCCGAAGGCAAACACCTGGGAATGATTGTGGGTCCGGAGTTGCCGGCAAACTATGCGTGGGGCGGAGTAGATGGCCGCACGCTTTACATGACCGCACGCACGGGAATTTACCGCATGAATATGGAATGTCCCGGCTCACGAATTAATGTTGCGAGTCGTTAGCTACCCGTTGACCCAACGCGAAGCCGAGCGCGTAGGGTGTGCAACAAAAGCGAAGGCCGGCGCGTCTTATGCGCCGGCCTTCGTGCAATCTATTTACGCAAATGCCGTCGCGATATTCGCGCGCATTTTCTCAACGCCGATCGTGGCGGCAACTTTCGGGTCCATCTTCCAATATTCTTCGTTGAAGATTTCGAGGGACAGCGGGCCCGTATAGCCGATCTCGAGCAAGTCTTTAAGACACTGCGTCAGCGGCAGGATCCCGTCGCCGGGCATGACGCGGTCCTTGTCGCGCGTCTCGAACTGTGGCGTCGCGGCGGACACGTCGTTCCAGTGGAAGTCGGCGATGAATTCCGGTTGAAGATGCTTGATCCCGTTGAACCCGGAACCGCCGCGATACAGATGAAACGTGTCGGGCAGAATTGTCGCGGTTGGTTCGTTGCTGTCCACCGCGATACAACACGCCTGGCCGAGGCGATGCACGCCTTTGACAAAGCCGATGAACTCCATCGTCACCGCGAGATTATAGTTGTCCCGCCCGATATGAAGCAGATCGCGGTAGCGGTCTGTCCCCCACGCCATGTCGAAATCTTCGCGATCGGGAAACGGCAACGCGGCCACATGGATCGATCCCACCGCGGACGCCATGCGCATGCGGTCGCGCGTTTTTTCCAGGGACTTTTCCCACTCCTCCTGCGTTGCCGGCATGCCGTCCCAAAGGCCGATAACGTTCGGCACAAACAACCCGCGGTCCTTAATCTCCTTCGCGATGTCTTCGAGCTTGTGCCCCTCCTGCTCCAATGATTCGAGGTCGGTCATCCACAATTCGATCCCGTCGTATCCGCATTCCGCGGCAATGCGAATCTTGTCCTTCGACGGGCACGGCCGAATCGTGCTCGCATTGAGCACGACAGGCCACGGACTCGATTTGTCCTGATACTCTTTCGCCGGTTGCTTGGCATCCTCGGCAGCGGATGCGGTGAGCGCGCCGCCAATCACCGCGGTGGATTGTAGAAATTGCCTGCGATTTACGGTTCCGTGACTCATTACTTCAGCCCCTATTCCCTTACGATTATTGGTCGTCATCGAGCCTTGGCGGTTCGCCAGACTCGTCCTCTTCCGCTTCAGTTTGGTTGCGCACCCGCTCTTCGAGCACGTAGTTCACTTCCGGCTGATATATCGCCTGGATTGGCATCAGCACATTCCCGGCGTTTCCGGTGCCGCTTTTGTGCCAGTAGTAGACCCAGCCGCGCTCTTCCATCCACAGGAGAAGCCGATGCACCGCGTACAACGCCACCATCGCAATCACGGCGAATACGCCGTACCAAAGCACCTATCGCGCCTCGACGCCGTAGTAGGCTTTGATAGCCTGCGCAATGCTGTCCGCGCTTGCCGCCGCCGGATCGACACTGCGGCCCGTCGCGTGTTCGATGTCCTGGATGGCAATGAGGTCCATAGGGTTCGCCATGGCAAGGACCAAGCGGTCTTCTTCGATCCGTAACGGAATGCACACATGGTGGGCGGCAAGCCGTTCGGTGACCAGGCGTACCGCCGCCGGATCGGGTTCGTCCTTTTCCAGTCGCACAAACGGCACGCGCGCCTGCGACGCGAGCACCTGCGCGATAACATCCGCCTCGGTGTATCCCAATTCGATGAGAATCGAACCCAGCCTGCGCTGCGGTTGCTCCTGCTGAATTGCCAGCGCGCGATCAAGCTGCGCCTCGCTCAGGACGTCCGCCTCGATTAGCATCTCTCCCATGCGCCTGCGGCGCCCTGCCTTATCGAAGCCGGTCAAATCCAGATCGATGACATCCGGTTCGGCAACCTCGTCAAACACCGCGGCGTACCCGCCCGAACGATCCGGGGTACCTGGCTCCGCGCTGCGCAACCGGTTCACTTCCCCGCGCAGGCGCGCAAAGTCACGCTCGAGCCGGGACCACTGCTGTTGGGTGGGTCCCCCAGAAGGCTCCGCGTTGGCGACGTGCTGCTCGAGACGAACCACGCGGTCGCGCTGTTCCTCGAGAAGGACGCGCAATTCGTGTACTGTGTCAGCCGAGGTGTCCGGAACGATACCCTCGAAGTCCGCCTGCGTGCCGCCGGTGTGGATGGCGATATGCTTGAGCCCGCGAACATCCTCTTCCAAAAGCGCATACGCCTTATCGAGTTCTTCCGTGCGCTCAAGCGCCTGTTTTACGGCATCGGTACACTGTCGCAACGCTTCCTGGAGCGACGAGAACTGCGCCTTATTGGACTGAAGCGCCGTCACCACCTGGTCGAGTTCGGCCTCGCGCTCCGGCGCCGAACCGGCTCGCTCCCGCGCCGAGGCGAGACGGCCGGCAAGATGCTCGTGCGTAGACTCGACGTCTGATGCCCAATCGGATAAGGCGGATTCGAGCCGCTCGAACAACGCATCTGCCGTCTGTGCCATACCGTCCTCCGCGCAACTCGGCGAAATCCGCGTTCTCGCGTGCGCCGTTTGCGTACCGGTCGTCAATTGTAAAACGAGCACCGTCAACCGTCAAGAATTGCCGACGCTGTTCGCCGCGCGCACAGGGACTCGCATCGTCCCCCATGCTTCCGTGAACAAGAAAAACGTGATTATCGCATTTCGCATATTTTCCCTTGACCAACGGAACCTCCCCGCTTTACAGTGCCACCAAGGTCTGGGTTGCAGTCGACTTATTTAACAGGAGAGGGTGGGTCTTATGCGTAACAGACAAATGTGCCTACGTGTCTTTTTTGTCCTTGGTTCGACTTGTTTCGCAGCAGTCTTCCTGAATGCCCCATCGTACGCCGCAGTCATTTACACCGAAACATTCACCGCGGCAAACCAATCGTCGTCGAGCGTCATCAACGCGGACAACACGTGGACTGTTACAACGGGTACCGCCGAACTGAGCGGCAACGCCATGATCGGCGGGCCGTCGCTTTCGGTAATGATCGACGAGGGCACCGATCTCGCACTTGACCACACGACCGACACCGTCACCATACAGGGCGACGTGACCGTTACGACGCTGAATTCCGGTTCCATCGTCAATCTAATCGTTGTCTCGCCGAACGAAACCGGCGCCCCGCTCTATCAGGTTTCGCTCTACATGATGTCGGGCATTCCGCCGGTTGCCGCGGCAGCGCGGGACAATTCGAGCCTCGATCTGCAGCAGTTTGGCACGGCCGACACGCTGGTGCTCGGCACGACCTATCGCGTAACTGCGTCCTTCACGCCGAACGGATCCACCACGGACGTCGAAGTTTCCCTCGAAGCGATAGCCGGACCCGGCTCCGATCTCTTCGCCGGTCTGACCGATACGCTTTCGGTGGGAATTGCCGGGACGGCCGGCCCGTACAATCCAACAATCCTGTGCCCAAGCAACGCGGCCACGTATTCGCTCGACAACTACGTCGTAAGCGCGAACGGTTCCGCCTCGATGCCGGCGGTAAGCGGTGTTGGGCTGGCACTGGCCTGCGCGTTGACGATCGCAATGGTCTGTGCGCGCCGTAACTGGATGAAACAGCGCGCCGTTGACCTGTCGTAGCCCGCGCTAACGCGCGCATCGTCGTTTCGGAACGTTTCAGAACGTAACAGGCGATGCGCGGCGACTCGCGCCATTCTTCGCGAGTCGCCGCGCTGCTCGTTCGCGCGAGCGCGTGGCCCCGTGCGATTTGCTATACTCCCCGCCGGTTTGACGTTCCCCCTCGTTTCATAGTGGAGATTTCGCATGCCCCGACACTTCGTCCGTCTTGCATTGTTTGTCCTCGTGATCATCGTTGGCGCGGCTTCGATTCCCGCTTTTGCCGGCGCCAAATCCAAAGACGCGCCCATGCCGGAACCAAAGGACCTGCCATGGAACCTTCGCGACCACTACACGTTCACGCCCGAGCGGTACGAATTCATCTACGGGGGCGACAATGGGCAGTGGTCGCTGACCTTGAAAGGCAAGGGCGAACTGCTCGACAAAGTGAACGCATCGGTAACGTTCGCGGACGGCAGAGTTGTCGACGGCGTGACGCTCGGCGTTGGCGTCACCAACCGCCAAAAACTGACCGCCGAACTCGGTGAGGGTATCGAGTACATCGTGAACATTCCGGCGAAGGACGGCATCTCGATGCGCCATTCGGTGATGTACCATAACGCGCACCCGTTCTACGTCGTCCGCACGCAAATCAAAAATGAAGGGGCCGCGCCGGTAGAAATCAGCAAGATCAGTCCCATCGTTATCCAGCCGGGCAGCTTCAAAGTCCTGAGCGCACAGACAACGGCGAACTATCGCCGGTTCGCCATGCAGGGGCCGTGTCCGGCGTTTGCGCCCGATTCCGCTCCGTACGCAGTATTCATGCATGATCCGGCGGTCAACGAGACGATTGCGTTCGGCTCGCTTACAAACGGACGCGCGGACACGACCGTAGATATGCAGGCCTTCTCGGGCGCGTGGCAAGGCGGCGTCACAAGTACTTTCGACCCGCCCGTGCGTGTTGAACCTGGGCAGACGCTCGATGCCGACCCCGCGTGGATTTGTTACATCATGCAGGTCCCGTCCGATGTCGATCTGTATTACGCGCAGGCCCACCTCAATTTCCCGAAGCCCTCCAATCCAAAGGCCGTACCGAACGCCTGGGTCACCGTGAAGGACGGCGAATCGTTGTCGGCGCTTCAATCCGCGCGAGCCAATTGGCATGGCATCGACGCCGCGCTCGTTCCTGTAACGTGGGAAGGACGGCCCGGCTCGCTCGAAGGCGCCTCCCCCGATTGGCCGCGCGACATGAAGAGCGCCGCATCGCAACTGAAGCAAGGAAACGGCGCCGCAGGTATCACCGTCGATCCACTCGTCGTGTCCAGCGGCAACGACGCCTTCACCGCGAAGTCCGAAGATGGCCGCATATGGGTAAACCCCGCGAGCGCCGAAGGCATGGAGTTCGGCATCACGAACATGAAGAAGGTCGCCGGCTGGGGGTTCGACTTCTACGTTGTCGCACCTTCGCGCATTCCAAACGAGGTCTTGAAGCACTTCAACATTCCGCGCGCACGCGCAAACGCGCTTGCATTCGACATGATGCTGAAGGCCGCTGGAGGCGCTCCAGTGTTCGCATCAGCCAACGGAGCGTTAAGCGACAAGCGCGACGAGTGGCTCGAGGCCGCCGCCGCAACTGCCCGACTCGCGGAATATGGCGTGCCCAGCGGTCCGGTTCGTCTCGACGGATCGGCCGCGAAAAACATTGACGATGAAACCGCGCTCGCCGTCGCGTTTTGCGGAGCGCCGATCGAAGTCGTGGGCAATCCTTCCCCCAGCGTCCGCTCCACCATCGCGGAAGCCGTCTCCAAGCGGGATTTCTTCGCCCGTCCACTCGACATCGCCGGCCCCGCTCCGAAACTTTGGCAGGTGGAAACGACACCGGGCGGCTCGAAGGAGTCGCTGGAAATCGCCATCGTGTCGTTCACCGGCGCACGCGCGTCGACCGACTCCGATCTCAAAACGTATTCGGGTACCCCCAAGCAGACCGAGCACGCAGCGGCTGCGGGGTATTTGAAGCAGCTCCCCTCTGGCGGTCCTCCCAATAAGAATAAGAAGAAGTAAGCTTTCGCCTTGATTGTGCCCTATCTTGACAGGGTAACGACTATTTGATAGCATGGTGTCCTGTTAGCACTCGTTTAGCGGGAGTGCTAATACTCATGCCGCCGGGCGCGGCTTCCCGTAAATGCCTTCAATTTACTAGTAGTAAAGGAGATATGACTCATGCCAAAACAACTCGTCTTCGACCAGGAAGCGCGCAATGCCCTGCTTCGCGGCGCCGACATGCTCTCAAATGCCGTCAAGGCGACCCTCGGACCTAAGGGCAGAAACGTCGTTATCGAGAAGTCTTTTGGTGCGCCGAATATCACCAAGGACGGCGTAACGGTGGCGAAGGAAGTTGAACTGAAGAACCCCTACGAAAATATGGGGGCGCGTATGGTCCGCGAAGCGGCCAGCAAGACGCAGGACACCGCGGGAGACGGCACGACAACCGCGACGGTGCTCGTGCAAGACATGATCCACGAGGGCATGAAGCACGTAACCGCCGGCTCGAACCCGATGTACTTGAAGCGCGGAATGGAAAAGGCGCTGAAGGTCGTTACGGAGGCCATCCAGGCGTCAAGCAAGAAAATCCGCAACAACGACGACATTGTGCACGTCGCGACCATCTCCGCGAACGGCGACAAGGAAATCGGCGAGATGATCGCGAAGGCGATCGCGGAAGTCGGCGAAGATGGCGTCGTGACAATTGAAGAAGGCAAGGGCCTCAACAGCGAGCTTGATGTTGTCGACGGCATGCAGTTCGATCGCGGTTTCCTCTCCCCCTACTTCGTGACGAAGCCCGAGAATATGACCGCGGAACTCGAGGACTGCTATATCCTCGCGTACGAGAAAAAAATCAGCTCCATCCAGGAGATTATCCCGATTCTGCAGGGCATCGCCCAGAGCGGCAAGCCCCTGCTTATCATCGCGGAAGATGTCGAGGGCGAAGCGTTGGCGACGCTTGTCGTCAACCGCCTGCGCGGCACCTTGAACGTGTGCGCCGTGAAGGCCCCGGCGTTCGGCGACCGCCGCAAGGAAATCCTTCGCGACATCTCGATCATCACGGGCGGCCAGTATATCAGCGAAGACCTCGGCACCAAGCTCGAGAACGTCACGCTGAAGGACCTCGGCAAGGCCAAGCGCGTCTCCGTGACGAAGGACAATACCACCGTTGTCGAAGGCGGCGGCAGCAAGAAGGATATCCTCGGCCGTTGCGAGCAAATCCGAAAGGCCATCGAAACGACAACGTCGGATTATGACCGCGAGAAGCTGCAGGAGCGCCTTGCGAAGCTTGCCGGCGGTGTCGCGGTCATCAAGGTTGGCGCGCCGACGGAAATCGCGTTGAAAGAGAAGAAGGCGCGTACCGATGACGCGCTAAATGCCACCCGCGCGGCAATCGAAGAAGGCGTCGTGCCGGGCGGCGGCGTCGCGCTGCTGAGCGCGCGCGACAAAGTAAAAGCGATGAAGCTCGACGGCGACGAAGCCATCGGCGCGCAAATCGTCGCCCACGCCCTGGGTTCGCCGCTTGCCCAAATCGCCGAGAACGCCGGCATGGAAGGCAGCGTCGTTGTGCGCAAGGTCATCGAGTCCAAAGGCGGCGTCGGTCTGAACGCGGCGACCGGCGAATTCGTCGACCTCGTGAAGGCAGGAGTTATTGACCCGGCGAAGGTCATTTGCGCCGCGCTGCGCAACGCGGTGAGCGTCGCGGGTGTGTTCATCACGACCGAATGCCTCGTCACCGACATTCCCGAAAAGAAGAAACCGGCCGCCCCGGACCCCCACGCCGGCCACGGCCACTAATCTCGATCGGCAACAAACTTCGCGGCCCGCGCATCGAACAATGCGCGGGCCGATTTATTGCTGCGACCGCCGCAAATGATATTGGCCACGGTCGCGCTATTCATCTCATTTACAGCGCTTTCGTCCGCTGGGACTTTTCGCCCCGTCCCCTCATTCACGACCGATCTCTATAGCGTCACTTCATTTACCGCACCGTTCGCAGCCTGTTGCGCGGCCAACGTAATCCGGCTGCTGCGCACAATGCGCTCCGTATGCAGGCGATCGCTCGCCGGCGCGTTGCCGATATCCAATAACCAGTCGCCAACGTAACCATGCCCGTCCGCCGTAATTAGCTGCTCCTGGGCGATCTCCTTCGCGCCCTTTTTCATCACGAGCACATTCTCCGCATGCCAGGACGTCTCGATCGTCCCGTCAGACCCGAGAATCGTGAACCGCCAATAGAACGGCGCCTTGAATCCCGCCGCGTCGGGACTCAGCCACGACACGTCACCGTATGCCGCCGCGCCGTTATCGAGTTTGAACAAAACCACCGCGCCGTCGCGAAACGTTGGGTGCTCCTTTACCCGCGCGTTCCATTCCCGCGCAACGGTGACCGACGCAAAGGTGCGGCCCGTCAGCCACGGCAACGCATCGATACCATGAATCGCGATATCGTTGATCGAGCCGCCGTACCGCTCCGAGTCGAACATCCACGCCGGACGCCCATCGTAGTTCAACGAATGCGCTCCGTTGAACGTAACGCTGTGTACCTCGCCGATTGCTCCCCCGCGAATCAGCTTCTGCGCCGTCACGAATGGCGGATGGTACTGCACCGGCAATTGGCACCCCACCTTCAGGTGTTTCGCGTGGGCGACCCGCTCGATCTCGTCGATCTCCGAAAGCCGCGTGCATATGGGCTTGTCGGAAATGACGTGCTTTCCCGCATTCAGCGCGTCAATCAGCCGCCGGCCCCGGATGCCGTACCAATCGCAGCACGCTACGGCGTCGCACGGGACCTCACCCAGCATTTGCGCGTACGATGTGTGCGTGACCGTGATCCCGCGCTCGGATGTCTTTGTTCGACACGCTTCGTCCTCTTCGCATGCCGCGACAACCTCTACCTCGGGGTGGTCCTGCAGGTCTTTGTACAGCGAATACGCGTGACCGTGTTGAAAGCCGACAAACGCAACCCGAAGTGCCATATCCGTTTCCCCAGCTTGACTTTTTGTAAGGGTATTGTGGGAGTCGGCCACAATCAAATCAGGACTATTTCCGCGAATCTCCGCGTTACATTCCAGTATCGGCACGGCAATAACGCCGCCGCAAAAGGAGGGCTATGATCACCGTACGCAAGGCGAACGAACGCGGTCACGCGAACCACGGATGGCTGGATACCTATCACACGTTTTCGTTCGGCACGTACTACGACCCAAAACACATGGGCTTCCGCGCCTTGCGCGTCATCAACGAAGATGTGGTCGCGCCCGGGCGCGGCTTCGGCACGCACCCGCACAACGACATGGAAATCGTCACGTACGTATTGAAGGGCGCATTGCAGCACAAGGACAGCATGGGCAACGGTTCGGTTTTGAAGGCCGGCGAACTTCAGCGCATGTCCGCGGGCACGGGGATCACACACAGCGAATTCAATGCATCCAAGGACGAACCGGTCCATCTCTATCAGATTTGGCTGATGCCCGAAAGGAAGGGGATCGAGCCGAGTTACGAAGAACGCACGTTCGATCCGAACGGACGACGCGACCGCTGGCAGACCGTGGCGTCAAGCGACGCACGGGCCGGCTCGATGCGAATCCATCAGGACGTGAGGCTGTCGCTCGCGGCGCTCGACGCCGGATCGAAGCTCGAATACCCGCTCGACCCCGGACGGCATGCCTGGGTGCAGGTTGTGCGCGGCGAGGTATCCGTCAATGATGTCGACTTGAGCAAATCCGATGCGGCGGCCCTTTCAAACGAAAGCGCCGTGCGCGTAGTCGCGTCGACCGACGCAGAGGTCATGCTGTTCGACCTCGCCTAACGTCGCCGCCAACGAACAATTAACCTCGCAGGATGTGGCGTCCGGGCCGTGCTTCGTTAGGGACCGGCGCCACATTTTGCGAAAACTCGTGGAATCGGAAGAAGCGAATTCCGGTGTGCGTCTCTTCCCAGTGTCCCTCCCAGCGCTCTCCAATAATCCACACTTCCCACAATTTTCGCCGCGATTTCGTCAAGCAAACACGGGTCGTTTCGCACAGGACAGGGGGCCGAATGCCCGTTTGTCAACTGAATCACCCTTGAATCGACACGACAGTTCGACGGGGTGAATGCAACACGTTGGGCAATGTATTGAGGCACGTTGAACGTGAATGGTAGTTGGTCACGCGCTACCGTCCAATGCGCTCCAGCAGCGCGTGTATCGCGTGCCTGTTGGCGACATAGAAGTCGCGCGTGAACGTGTAGCAGTAGCACAACATCCCCGCGACGATCCAAACCGCCGCGCAAATGTGGAGCGCCGCCTTAGCCTTTGGTCGCAAGGCGCCGCTCCATCCGCTCGACGGTGTGCGCGAGCAGTGCAAGTTCTTGGGTAAGCTCGCGGTTACGTTCGGCGAGTTGCGAGATCACCACGCTGAAACTCATCACGAGCCCAAGTGTGAAGAGGAAGTAAACCGTAAACAGAACGGTCAGGTACTGGAAGTGAAACAGGTTTGCAGCGGCCACAATGATGTTCGGAAAGACGCCGACAAGCACGCTTACGCCGGCCGTGCCGAGCCACAACAGCGCGTACTTCTCCTTCAACCATCCGCGCCGCACGAGTTCGAGGACCAGGAGCATGAGCGACAGACTCATGCCCAGGATACCGATGCGGTGCACGAGTTGGATTTCGACCTGGATGTAACCTTCCATGATCACTCGTCTCCCTGGGTGCGCGTAAACTTGCGAAACATATCGATAAAAATAGCCAGCACAACCTTCGACATATAGTACACCGCCTGCCGTGCGCGGATGGAGGACTCGCCGCCCTGCCGCGAAAACATGTGCACCGGAATCTCGATCGCCTTGAGTCCGGAGCGATGGAGTATCACGAGCGCCTCGGCCTCGGGATAATCCTCGGGATAGTGCCGCGCCAGCACCGACAGCGCGCGCCGGTTGATCGCGCGAAACCCGCTGGTGGTATCGGTGATCCCACCGCCAATGAAGAAATCGACGACGCGCGACAGGATCGATTTGCCGACGCGCCGGAAGAACGATGGAATGTACGTAGTACTGGAAACATAACGGGAACCAATGACCAAATCTGCGTCGCCCTTTATGACGCGGTCCACCAGTTCCGGAATCTGCGCGACGGGGTGTTGGCCGTCCGCGTCGCACTGCACGGCGACGTCGTATCCGTTGCGCCACGCATACTTGAAACCGGTCTGCACGGCGCCGCCGATGCCGAGATTTACCGGGAGCCGAATCACTTCCGCGCCCGCGGCGCGCGCGATGGACCGCGTGTTGTCGCGCGATCCGTCGTCGATCACGACGACATCGTAGTCCGGCGTATGCTCGCGCAGCGACGCCAACACTCCTGCGATCGTCTCCTCTTCATTGTACGCCGGAATAATGACGAGCACGCGCGGCATCACGCAGTCGTCCTTCGACGTGCGACGAAGTGCCACAATCCACGCACCATGCCAAGCCCACGCGCGCAGTCTCGCAAGATCAACATGGCGAAACAATAGCCGAACGGCAGTCCGCGTTCCTGTTTGCGGATGTTCCACGCTGTCCCCAGGCGAAACCCCGCCAGCAGCAGCGCACCCAGGAGTGCAACAACTTGCACTACTATAATGTAAGGAAATAGCCAGAGCACCGGTTGGACAACGAGAAGCAGCGCGAATGCCGGCGCAACGAGGTCGAACGGGCCGGCGTACTGATCGCCACGGCTGCGGCGGGGATGCTTGCGGTACAGCTTCATCCGCCAGAACCCATGACGCGCCTGTGTCCGGAGATATGGCCAAAGACGCGCCGGGTGGTAGTGGTCGACGCACGCGTCCGCCACGTAGGCTATCGCGTGCCCTTCATCGATCAATCGGCAACAAAAGTCGTTGTCCTCGCCGGACGCCGCGGTGAATTCTTCGTCGAAGCCGTGCAAGCTCTCAAACACCGTACGCCGCACGGCAAAATTGTAGGAGCCCGCAAAATCGATACTTTCTTTGAATGACGAATGGCGCGCCGCGATCTCGGCATGAATGATCCGCGCCAGCGGCTCGTCTCGATTGGCAATGCCGTAGGACCCGCCTGCCGCGCAGAACCGGTCGTCGATTCCCGATACAAGACGTTCGACCCAATTGGGATGCGGGCGGCAATCGGAATCCGTAAACGCCACAATCGCGCCGGTCGCGGCGCGCGCACCGACGTTTCGCGCCGCGGCTGGACCTCGCTTGGGCTGCCGAATGAGCGTGACGGGAAACTCGCGCGCGATCTCCGGTGTGGCGTCGGTGGAACCGTCGTCGACAACGACAATTTCGCAATCCGTGTATCGTTGGGCGGTGCAGGCTGCGAGACATTCGCGGAGCGTTGCGGCGGCGTTGTGCGCGGGGATAACGATGGACACTTTCATCGTGAACGCGATTTAGCCACACCCAGGTATTCTATGGGATCGATTACGAGCACGAGCACGAGCACGAGCACGAGCACGAGCACGAGCACGAAGGGAACGCGGCCGATGGCCTAATCATTCGCCCGGGCGATTTCGTTTTTTACGCGCGCCATGTCGGCATCGACCATCATCTCGATCAATTGCGTGAACGACGTTTCCGGCTCCCAGCCGAGGTCCTTCTTGGCCTTGGCGCAATCGCCGAGCAGCGTATGGACTTCCGCCGGACGGTAGAAATTCGGGTCGGTAACCACGTACTTCTTCCAATCCAGATCGACGTGCGAGAACGCGATCTCGCACATCTCCTGTACCGTATGTTGCTGGCCCGTCGCGATGACGTAGTCGTCCGGCCTGTCCTGCTGCAGCATCAACCACATCGCTTTGACGTAGTCGCGGGCATATCCCCAGTCACGCTTGGCTTCCAGATTGCCCAGGCGAAGCTCCTTCGCGACGCCCAACTTGATTCGCGCGACGCCGTCCGTCACTTTGCGCGTCACGAATTCAAGGCCGCGACGCGGTGATTCGTGGTTGAACAGGATGCCGGACACGGCGAACATGTCGTAGCTCTCTCGGTAGTTGACGGTAATCCAGTGACCGTACGCCTTTGCGACACCGTAGGGACTGCGCGGATAGAACGGCGTGGTCTCCGTCTGCGGCGTTTCGCGCACATCGCCATACATTTCGCTGGAGGATGCCTGATAAAAGCGGATCGACTTGTCTAACACGCGGATCGCTTCGAGACATCGGGTCACGCCGAGCGCCGTGACATCGCCGGTCAGGATCGGCTGCTTCCACGACGTGGGCACGAAGGACTGCGCGGCAAGGTTGTACACCTCGTGCGGCCGGACTTCGCGCATCGCGTCAATAATGGAGACCTGGTCGGTCAAGTCGGCCTGCACGAGTGTGACCCGGTGTTTGATGCCTTTGATGCGCTCGAATGTTTCCGTGCTCGCGCGGCGTACGACGCCGTAAACGTCGTACCCCTTCTCGAGCAGAACGTCGGCGAGGTACGAACCGTCCTGCCCGGTGATGCCGGTAATGAGCGCGCGCTTTTCAGACTTCGCCATGCGTATCCTTACAACACGTAGTGAGTTGATCCCCGGACGCGGAGAAATGAGCAAATTCTCACTCTTCCGCAGTTTTCGCAGGCCATTCGGCAATCGCCCCTGCGAATGCAGTGGTATGGTAAGCATTCCCGCTGCGCCGGTCAAACCGCATTTGCAAATTCGTGCAGTTCTAAGGAATACTAAAGACGTCGGCGACTGGGGAACGGTACGCCGCGAATATGAGTTTTGGGACCTGACTTTCCGGCCACGTGACCTGTGGCCGTTTTCTGTTTACACGGAAGGAGGGTCTGACCATTCGGTACGTTAATCTCATTACAGGCGGTGCCGGTTTCATCGGCTCGCATCTATGCGAACGGCTTCTCGATCGGGGGGAAGAAGTCCTTTGCATGGACAATTTCTTTACCGGCGACAAACGCAACGTGGAGCATCTGCTCCAGCACCCGCGCTTCGAACTCATCCGCCACGACGTGACGGAACCCATCCTGCTCGAGGTCGACCGCATCTACAACATGGCGTGCCCGGCATCTCCCGTCCATTACCAGTACAACCCCATTAAGACCGTTAAGACAAACGTCATGGGCGCGATGAACATGCTCGGGTTGGCGCGGCGCGTGAAGGCGCGCATTCTTCAGGCGTCTACGTCGGAGGTATACGGAGATCCGCATGTGCACCCACAAGTCGAAGCGTACTGGGGCAACGTAAACACGATTGGCCTCCGCAGTTGCTACGACGAGGGCAAGCGCGTCGCCGAGACCTTGTTCTTCGACTACCATCGGCAAAATGGGGTAGACATCCGCGTCGCGCGCATTTTCAATACCTATGGACCGCGCATGTCGCCCGACGATGGTCGCGTGGTGAGCAACTTCATCGTGCAGGCACTGCGCGGCGAGCCGATTACGATTTACGGAGAAGGCAAGCAGACGCGCAGCTTCTGCTATGTCGACGATCTGGTCACGGGTCTCATCGCGCTGATGGACTGCGACAATTTCACAGGCCCGGTGAACCTCGGCAACCCCGGCGAGTTTACGATTGCCGAACTCGCGAACGAGGTAGTCTCGCTCACCGGGAGCCAATCGAAGCTTGATTACCGCCCGCTCCCGTCGGACGATCCCGTCCGGCGCCAGCCCGACATCTCGCTGGCCAAGTCGAAACTGAACTGGCAACCGGCCATTCCGCTACACGAGGGATTGCGGCATACAATCGAGTATTTCGACCGATTGCTGAAAGAGATGTGACGCCGAACGCAGATAGGCGCCACGTCCGCAATTTGCGTCTCGCAATCGCAGGCAAACGAAGAACCAGTTTGATGAAAGCGGTCCACTTTAGCGATGGCATTCGCGTTCTGGATGTGCCGCGTCCGCCGGCGGCGCCCGGCGAAGCGTTGATCCGCGTTTCGACGGCCGGCATCTGCAATACCGACATTGAACTCTCGCGCGGGTACATGGGGTTTCGCGGCATTCCCGGTCACGAATTCGTTGGCGTGGTCGAGGAGTGTGAGAGCGAACACTTGCGCGGCAGGCGCGTGGTTGGCGAGATTAACTGCGTGTGCGGCGCGTGCGCATACTGCGATCACGGCATGCCACATCATTGCGCGAATCGCACGGTCCTGGGAATTCTGAATCGCGCGGGGGCGTTCGCCGAATATGTGGCGCTGCCGGAACGAAACCTGCACATTGTTTCGGACTCGATGCCGGATGAAGTCGCCGTATTCACCGAGCCCGTTGCCGCGGCATTTCGAATCCACGAACAAGCAGCGATCGGGCCAAACGACCACGTAATTGTGCTGGGTGACGGAAAGTTGGGGCTGCTCATCGCGCAGGTCATGTGGCTGAAGACCAAGAACTTGATTTGTGTCGGCAAGCACGAAGAGAAGTTGGCTATCCTCGCGTCAGCCGGGATACCCACAGCACGTCCTTACGACACGCCGGCCGGCGGCGCGGACGTCGTCGTCGAGGCAACAGGGTCTGCGGACGGTCTGCGCCGCGCGCTCGAGCTTGTGCGGCCGGAGGGCACCATAATCCTGAAGACCACGGTCGCGCACGAAACGACCCTCGATTTCAGTTTGCCGGTCATCAACGAAGTGAGAATCATCGGTTCGCGCTGCGGTCCGTTTCCTCCCGCGTTGGAAGCGCTCGCAAATGGAGATATCGACGTACGACCGCTCATCCACGCGACGTACGGACTTTCTGACGCGCCGAGGGCGATCGAACAGGCGCAGCGTCCCGGCGTATTGAAGGTACTGTTGGCGGTCAACCGCTAGGCCGGCATCTTTACATGCCGCGGCCGCTGACCGTAGCATCTGCTTCGTGGAAACGACTTCAACAGGCATCGGCTCTTCGGCGCGCGAAATCGGCTTGTGGGTGGCCGCTGCGTTCGTCGCGCGGATCGCCTTCTTCTCGATCACGCCGCATGTCATCGATTCGGCCGATTCAATTCTTTATTTAGAAGCTGCCGAACGCATCGCGGACGGCCGTTTCGCGGAGGTATATCCGCGGATTCCCTTGCTCTACCCGGCGTTGGCGGCGCTTGCCGCGCAGGTATTCACCGATGTAGAAACGGCCGCGCTCGTTGTTTCGCTCGCCGCGGGAACCATGCTTGTCTGGCCCGTCGTTGCGTTGTCGTACACGCTCCACGGCCGCGCGGCCGCGCGGATATCTGCATTGCTCGTCGTCCTCTGGCCGTGGTTGATCGATTACTCGTGCCGTGTCGCGCCGGAGGCGCTTTATACAACGCTGTGGTTCGGCGGACTCGCCATCGGACTTGGGGCCGTTCGCGCCGGCCGTGCGTATACCGTTCTGCTTCCACTTACACTGTTTGCGCTCTACCTGGCGCGCCCCGAAGGAGTGCTTCTCGTCTGTGCGATAATTGCAGGTGTCGCGAGCACAGCGAAAGACCGGCGCACGGCGGTACGGCGGCTCGCTCCGAGCGTCATCGCGTTGGTTGTTGCGATTCCCGCCCACATGTGGCTCATGCATTCGATGTCGGTTCACGCCGGCATCGCTCCGCGCTTCTCGACATCGTCTGTCGAATACTCATTCATCTCTCGCGGTGAAGAGACAGTTCGTACCGCCGCACACCTTGGCATGAGAACCATTCCTGTCATGGTTGGTCCGGTGCTCGGTGTCTTGGCGATCGCGGGGGGTGTGGGCTGGCGCGGCCATGAACGAGACCGGCGGGCCGAGTTGGCCGTCGTACTTGCCGCCGTAACACAATTCGTTGCGGCGGCCTTGAGCACCTATCCCGAACCGCGGTACGTGATGGCGACCGTTATCGTTATCGCGATGTGGTCAGCGCGCGGCGCCGCATTGCTGTCTCGTGCGGCAAGCACGTCTCCGCAGTACCGCTGGCTGCAACATGGCCCCGTGACCGTCATCACTGTGATGATGGTCGCGGGAATCTGGCCCAATGTGGTCCCGTCGATGCTGGGCAAGAAGTCGTACAAACCGCTCGAATACAAGTTTGCGGGAAGGTGGATGGCATCGAACCTCGAGCCGGGCCTCATCCTGTCGCGCAAGCCGCAAGTAGGGTACTACGCGCACATGCCCACCAGCGGGCCCGCGCCGGAGGACTCGATCGAAGACATCCGGGCGCGCGTCGCCGACGCCGACATGCGGTATGTCGTGGTTGACGAGCGCTACTCGACGCAGATGATTCCCGCCCTGACACCGCTGCTCGATCCCGAAAATGCGCCGCGGTGGTTGCGTTTGTTGAAGTCCGACTTGTCACCCTATCCCGACGCACGCATCGTAATTTACGAAGTAGTAGGCGGCTCTTTGGCGCCATGAAAGCCTATCGATCACGTCGAGAGGTACGCACGCTTGTCATTCACACGGGGGGCATAGGCGACTTTCTGCTCTTCTGCCCGTGTCTGAAGCGTCTGGCAGAGGACGGTCCGGTCGAACTGGCAGGACTGGATCGCGACCGCCTCAACCTCGCCGTCGTTTCCGGCATCGCGAGAACGGCCCATTTGTTGGACGACTTCGACTTTGCAAGCGTTTTCAACCGGACATCTGCGCCTTTCGAGTCGTTTGCCGGCCGGTTCGATCGTGCGATCGTGTGGATGAAAGACGACGGCACAATTCAATCCGCGTTCGAGCAGGCTGGCGTGCGCGACGTGCTCGCGTTTCCCGGATTACCGCCCGGTGCGGGCTGGAACCGCCACGCAAGCGACTACTATTCGGAATGTCTGGGATACGAAAGCTTGCCACCGCTGCTGCTACCCATCGAGTCCGGCGATCAACAACACGATGTATTGATCCATCCCGGCAGCGGGGCCGCGCGCAAGAACTGGCCGATTGAACGATTCTCGAACGTCGACCGCGCCATGCAGGAGCGGGGCCGTAACGTCGAATGGATATGCGGGCCCGCCGATGAACGACTCACAACACCGGACAGGGCAAGCGTACTGAAAGTCCCGAGTATCGTGACGTTGGCCCGGCATCTGACCGGTACGCGCACCTATATCGGGAACGACAGCGGCGTCACCCATCTCGCGGCTGCGTGCGGCTGCGGGACGGTTGCTATATTTGGCCCGACCGATCCACGCGTCTGGGCGCCGCGCGGGGAGAACGTTGCGGTAGTGTCCGGAGACGGACAGTGGCCAGATATTGACGACGTGTTTCGTGCGATCGCCACTATCGAAAAAGATGCAGCAGACTTAAGCGAACAAAACAATTCAACGATCGGGCGGTAATGAAGCGGCGTCAGGATGTTGCTCCGGGCCATTTATACCCGTCGGGATCGAAGTTGGGAATTGCCATCGATTCGCCGCCCTTGAGGGCGGATTCGTGCGCAATAATTCCGGGCACGGTGTAGGCAAGCGCCTCGTACACGTTGACAGCGGGCAAGCGATCATGCGCTAGCGCATCGACGAACTCGTGCGTGAGAAACGTGTGCGATCCCTGATGGCCTGAATCGTGCCGCAACGGTTCGGGCAACATATCTGTCGCCCAATAGTTCGGCGTCTTGTACTCTTCGTATTCGGGAAGCGTACGCTCGAACCCCGCGTCGTCTTTTTCCGTCTGTTTTCCCCAACGGACGATACACGAGGGCGCGGTTGTCGGCCCTTCCATGTAAAAGCTCATTTTGGTCCCTATCCACTGTGCGCGCTCGCAGCCGCGGTGCGCGCCCCGCCACCACACGTTCATGCGGAACGCGTGCCCGCGGTCTGTGGTGAACATGGCCGAGCCATTCCAAAACGGGTTGTTGTAGGCATTGTCCTTGAGGATTGGATCGTCATCCCCCCAGCCGATGCACGTGACCTTCGCAAGGCGCTCGCCCGTAACGCCGATGATATGCGCGGTCGTGTGCGTTGGGTAGTGCATCGGCGCCATGCCGTGCCGCCAGGTGCGCTTACCGTTTTCCGTGTAAAGCACCTCCAAACCAGGATGTTGATACTCGGACTCGCAGTAATACAGGTCGCCAAACTTTCCATCCGCGTGGAATTTGCGCGCGCTGATCGTCGCCTGCTGGTAATACCCGGTCTCCGCCATCATGTAGGTCAGACCATATTGCTTCACCGTATCGCTCAAGGCGTGCGCCTGCTCCATGGTGCCGAACGCCGCCGGAACGGCGGAGATGCAGTGTTTTCCGTGGGACATAGATTCGACAACATGCTGCACATGCAACGGGCCATCCGTGAAGATCGCGACCGCGTCGATATTTGGCGCCTTGACCAACTCTTCGAGCGAGTCGTACGTCGTCGCACATTTGTAGGTTTCCGTCAGGCGCTTACGCCGATCTTCGCGGAGATCGCTGACCGCGACAACTTCACAGTCGGGATGTTCGTGCCATTGAAACGAACAGCCAAATCCGCCACCGACAACGCCGATACGAACTTTCCTCGGTGCGGTGTCAACGGCAAAAGCGTATTGGGATGCAAGCGCCGCGGCGGAGATGCTTACGCCGCTTTGAGCGAGGAACTCGCGCCGGGAGACATTCTCCAATTCCGGTTGAGCATGCAATTCGTTCGACTCGTGGTTTGACATTGGATTGATTGCTCCCAGTGTTCAGTGTGAAACCTGCATGCGGAACTGTATGGACCTGGACGTAGCGATTCAAGCGATGGGAGACATGTGTTACGGGGCTACTTCCTCCGCCCGGTCTTCCGTGGCTTGCTCGGCCCATCGTTGCCACGCAGTTAGCGCCTCAACTCGCTCGGCCTTTGGCGCCCAGGGATCAAACTTCAGTTCAGAACCACCAAATTTTCGGATCGTTTCGTATGCCGTAATCCGCGTACCGAGCGCGTCACTTGCCAGTGCGGACACCAAAATTTGGAGTCGCTCGGGCTTTTCGTCTATCACCTTTATCGCTTCGGCGCGGACTTTCGGATCGCGATCGCCGAGCAATTGAAGCATTTCGTCTACAGGAGTATCGGGCATAATTGCAGGTTGCGCCTTTTCCAGCGGTGTGACCGGCACACGCACGTCCGGTTTCATGGTCCCCCCGGTCTTACGGGTCAAGTCGTCCTTGAGTCCCTCGATGAATTCCAGAAACGTCCCAAGCGGCACGTATCCGGTGAGGTCGCCAACGATTTCGCCGTGTACGTTTAGCACAATTGTGCGCGGCATGGACTGAACATTGTATGCGAGCGCAAGGTTCTTCTGTTCATTCACATCGATCTTGAGACAAACGAAGTCTTTCAGCGCGTTGACGGCTGACGCGTCGGCATACACTTCTTCATCGAGACGCTTGCACCAGCCGCACCATACTGCCGTGAAATCGATAAGCACCGGCTTGCCGCCGGTACCCGCTTTTTCAATGGACGCTACGTAGTCGGACGACCAAGGGATAGTCTGCGCGAGCCCTGCAGGCGCAAAAGCGGCGACAAACAAGGCAATTGCACACGCACCACAGCGTGAGGCTCGTGACCTCGCAGTGGTTATCGGCGGGACCGCCGCCCGCTCTTGTCTCGCATCAGAGGGCTGAGAGTCCATCTTCGTCGTCCTTCTTCGTTGGATAACTATTCTCAACCAGCTTCCGATGCAATTCAGCGGCCAGGGCAGCAATGCCTGGATCGTCGGGGACGTTTTCCATGAGCATCGTAATCGTGTTCTTCTCGGCGATGTACTGTCCGCCAACATACAGCAGGTTCAGTTCTCCGACGGACTTACCCTTGTCCGTTATGTAAACAATCGTAGATTTGTTTGCTGCGACGGCATTGCCGGACGGCTGCTTCACGTCGCCTCCCACGATCACATCGATCTCGAAAAAGCGCTCGGCGAGTTCTTTCAGCTTTTGCTCGCCGACGAAGGCAAGCAAGACAATGAAGTCGGCTTCGACCGTGGCACGAGGGAGAACTCTGGCAATCGCTTCTTCCGGGGAAGAAACCTTGACTCCTTCCCCAAGTTCCTCGGGCGATACATCGCTGTCCGTTACTCCAATAATTGCCACCTTGTATCCACTTGTCAACGTGGCGAGCCGAAACGGGGAGAAGATCAATTCGCCGCTCGCGTCCAGCACATTTGCCGACACGAGGGCTGGATACGTCGACATCAACTTGGCCAGCGCCACGGCCGGCAAACCGGCCTCGCGCTTGCCAATGTTTATTGCGTCGTATCCAATGTGTTCGTACCCGCGCAGGATGTGTTCGAGTTCCAACAGTTCCCAAGGCCGCCCTCCCGCGGTGATGTTTCCCGCATCCACGATAAGCGTGTCACCGGACTGCCGTTGAGCGATGAACGACTTCCGTCGCGGAAGGCCTCCCGCGACGCCCGCGGTGCAATCGCAGGGATTCATGTGGCCCCGCGTGTCGGACGTATACAGAATGGTAATGGTGTCGGGTGGGGTTGCCGCCGCTCTTGGCTGCCCGCCGGACGATGCCGGCGCAGCAGGAAAGAACGGCATGAACAGCGAAGCTGCCGCGAGCGCGGCGGCGAACGCCAGGACGGTGATCACTATGCCAACTGTTCTCTTCATGGGCCCGTTGTGTTCGCGCGCGTCAGTGCGTGAGTGCATACGCGATGATGTTTGTATTCACTTCCTTGGCGTTGCGGATTTCATTTCCACCGCAGCAGCAGCAGCCCTGCACGCTGGCAACGTCGTTGAGACCTTCGGACGAGTAGATCAAAACTATCTTGCCGCCCAATTCAAGTCCCTCGAGAAGTGTCGTGCCACCGTTCTTGAGATTCACGCGCTTGATGTCGTAGATGAGATGAAAGATGGGATGATCCATCTGTATCTTCGTGAGTTCCTGATCGGGAAACAGCAACTTGAATTCGCGCCGGAACGACCGGTCCCAATCCGGGGAAGAGCATCCCGCCGAGGCGAGTAGAAAACCTCCACGCTCGAGATAGGACTTGAGATGTTTTCGTTCCTCCTCGAACAGGGAGAACGCGCCCTCGCCGGTCATAATCGCGAACGGGAAATTGAACACTTCCTCGGTGCTTAGTTTCGCCGGCGTAAACTGACGATCGGCAACAATAAACGAGATGTCGCCAAGCTCGCGCAGGAACTTGTCGCTGAAACAGTGCGAAGTTTTCGACCCCGCGTAGATCAAGTTCGCGCACTGCACCAGTTCCAGGCGGGCTTCGTTGTCGGACGGATTGGCTGCGCCCGCCCGCGACGTGGATGGAGTAACCGTGAGCGTCATCAACGTGGCAAGGGCCACGCATATGGTTCGTCCCGTGCAGGTCATGATTTTTCTTCCGCCAATCGTTGAAAATATGCCTCGATGATTGGGCGGTACTCTTCGGTTATGGGTTGCGAGGCCGGAGCGTCGATCATGGGACCGTGGCTCTCGTCCGTATCCAATTCCTCGAATGCGCCCGCAAACTCGGATTCATCGCGCGCCTCTTCGGCGCTTGCCGGCATCCGGCGCCGCGACATACGGCTTTCCTTGTCCGCCTTCTTCTGATTGCCTTGCGGCCCGAACATGTCGAAGGCGTTGCTTGTTTGCGTGCCGCCGCTGCCTGCACCAGGTTGTTGGCCAGGCTGAAAGGCGGATCGCACGCTGTTCTGCATCTGAGACATCGTATCGCCCGGGTTCATTCCCATCGTAATTCTCAACGATTGTGCCATCTCCGATCCTCCGCCCGAGGCGGCGGCAACGCGTTCGATCATTTGGTCCATAAGCCGTGCGGCTTCCTCCGCGTCGTGGTGGCCGTTCGCCCCGTCGCCCGAGGCTAGGCCATTCATTGCCTGTTCCATCACAGTCGGGATGTTCCGTCCGTCGATTCCTTCCGCGATTTCCCTCGCGTCGCGCGCAATATTTGGGAGAGTGGGTTCAATCTCGGCAGCGTGCTTCTCGAAATTGTTGCGCAGGTCGATCGTCGCATTTCGAATTTCGTTCTGGGCCTGGCCCAGTTCCTTAAGGCGAACCAACTGGTCCAGTGACGGTGCATTGACATCGCGATAGGACCGCGCCTGCCTTTCCAGATCGACCTGTGCCGCGTAGATCGCCTTGAAGGTCTCCACGTCCTCCAGCAATTTATACATCTTGCCGACTTCGTCCAACGGCTTGCCGATCTGTTCGGCAAACTGTTGCTTATTCTGGCCGAGTTCGCCAAGCGCCGTCTGTTGGTCTTTCTGCGCTCCGGCGAGGCCCTCCGACAATCCACCTTCGGAACCCACCGCGGCCTGATTCAGTTGTGTCGCGCTTTTGTCCATCGCATTGCGGGCGCGATCGAGCCGCTCTGCCATTTGCCCGAGCGATTTCTTGAAATCCTTTTCGATATCGAACGTCGACGGCGAGGCAGCCTCGTCTCGCAACGATTTCGCGGCGTCCTGTGTTTCTTGCGCCAACTTCTGTTGTTGTTCTGAAAGCCGAAGCAGTTTCTGCTTGTCTTCGGGACCCAGTTGCGCCCCCGACTCCAATGTATTCAGAAGGGCCTGTGTTTGGGCCTCAATCTCTTCCTGCGCCGCGATCAAATCCTCAAGGCGCTTGTTGACCTCGTAGTACTGGTCCCGAAGGCCTTCGGCTGTCGTCTCCTGCTGCAAGAACGAACGGTATTGCTCCTCGGAAATGATCGTGATTTGATGCGACGGGGTGGCTTCCGTTTGTGGGCCCTTTGGGTACGTGTCCGCCACCGTCGCGTAGAAGTCGATAACGTCACCCGGACGCAGGCCAAGATCGGGCAGGTCCAATACCTCGACGCTGTTCACCTGGGTTTCTCCGCCTTCGCTGGCGAAAAGCGTTTTCGATAGATCGCCCGAACCGTTCAGTCCACGGAAGAGTGTGATGTTTGCGACCCCAAGATCATCCTGTGTTTCAATCTCTATAGGAACCTCCGCCGTGGGAATGGCGAACGCCTGCCGTCCGGGGGAAACGATAGCGATGCGAGGTTTGGTGTCGGGCAGGACTTCAATCCGTGCGCGGAGGATATCGTTACTGACGTTGTTCTCGACGTCCGTGATTCGCGCCTCCAGCATTACAGGCGTGCCAACGGTAAAACTACCGGTTGCGGTTTGCGCGTCGCCTCCCGGCGTCATCTCTACATCGCTATCACCCAGCCGCATTGCCCCGCCACGCAGCGGTCGGTTGGATGCGATAGTCAATTCGACGTCAGTTCCCTCATAGGCGCGAATGATCGCGTCCGCGCCAAGTTGCCGCGTCTGCGGCGGCAGTTTGGTGTACGCAGGATGGGCGTAGGAAACGTTCACCGCGCCAATCCGCGGCGTCTTTCCGATGGAGAGAGCATATCGTTTGCTGCGCCCGCGCTCGATGCGGGCGTGGTAGGTCAAATCCTGTGTCGCGCGTTCGATCGTCTGCCGGTAATCGCCCTCCGACGAGCGGAGCATCGGCAACTCCGCAACCGTTTGGCCGTTCGAGACCTCAAGCACCAAGGTCACTTCTTCGGGAGTCACACCCGACGCGGTCGCGCTGATGGTGACATTCTCTCCGTAGTCAACAGTGATTCCGGCCGGATTCACTGTGAGCCGCGTCGGACTGTACGGCGGATGATCCCCATACGGATCGATGTAACGCGGAAGCACCGCCGCGATCGCGTCCGAAAACAGCAGCACGAGCAGCACCGATACGAGCAGACCGCCGAGGAGGGAATACAGTTCCTTGCGAAGCGACGGAGGTGTGAGCGTTTTCACGCGTTCAAGCTTCGCCGAACGGACCGACGCGATATCAACTTCGTGCTGCATAAGCGGACGCGACACCGCCACGGGCGTTTCGTCCGCAAGGACCTGTTCGAATTCGAGCGCGTTGATCAGGTCATTGTGGAGTGACGGGTCGTCTAACTCGACGAGACGTGCAACGAGCCGCGCCTCGGATGCTGCGCGCGTGTAGCGGTAGTACGTGAACGCCGCGCCCGCAAGTGTGAGCACGCCCGCGCCGCAAACCAGCGCAAGCCGCGCGTCTCCATTCAACTGCATCAACACATCGAAGTAGGCGAGCGCGAATCCAAAGACAAGGGCGATGCCCGCCGCGCGCACAAGGGAAAGCGCGGCAATTCGTTTTCGCCGGGACACGGCGAATCGGCGCATCGATCGGGCGAGGGTTAGCGTTTCGCTTGCCATGGCAGTTGCACGATGAAAACAACGGCGCTTTGAGTGACCGAATTCATCGTATCACACCAATCCGCTGCGGCGGCGCGCGAACCACTCGACCGTGAGAAACGACAAGAGCGCGGCAAACACGCCGAGCTTGTCCCAAATATCGACAAACTTCGTATCGGTTGCGGTCTTGCGCTCGAACGCGCGCATTCGTTCGGGCAGAGTGTTCAACTGGTCCAGTGAAAGCGCTTCCCCGCCGGTCACGCGGGCGATATCTGCCATCAACGCCCTATCGGCGGAGACAAAGCGTGTCTCGGTGTTATCCGAATAAACGGTGAACGGCGCGGATTCCGCGATATTCAACGTCGATTCGGGGGCAGAGTCGCTCAGGGTTGCGACAAATTCGCCTTCCTCCTCGGGCAGGAATCGCGCGGTGTAAACGCCCGGGGACTGCGGATCGGCGTCCAACGGTAATTCGACGAACTTGCCCGACGGCGCAACCACCGTTGCAGAAGGCGAAAAGGACTGCCCGTCGACGAATTTGGTGCGGACGGCAAGCTGGACCATCTCGCCCAGATTGTAGGTGTACCGGTCCGTCCGAAACGAAATCTCCTGGCCGGGCAAAAAGTCGGAGTCGGAAACCAGCCAGCGAATCATCTGCCCCCAGAACCGTTCGAATACATCGTCGTACGCCGCCAGTTCCGGTGGTGTAATCGCCCAGCGCCACAACCCGGTTGCGCCGACGCTCATCACCTTGCCTTTTCCATACCGCTGGTAGGCGATCGTCGCCATTTCGAGTCCGGAGTCGTCTTCCTTGCTACGCGCCAAAACAACGGAAAGCGATTTCTCCTGCGCTACTTTGGTGACACTAACCATTTCCGGCAATTCGCGAATGACCGTATCGGACGGGATCGATTTTCCAAACGAGAACACGGGGCTCGTCTTGCCTTCGGGCGTCAGTTCGAACCGCTTTCCATGCACCGAGTCTCGTTCCCACACGAGCGGTTCGAGCGCAGCGAGCGCTTCGTTGTCAAAGCCGTACGATCGTGCGCGGGAAAAGACCACGCCGCCTCCGCGCTCGCGGACAAAATCGCGCACCAACGCCAATTGCTCGGCGGTCAACAGGACGTCGACGCCCTTGCCGAGTATCAGACAATCGAACCTGAACAAGTCTTCCTTGCTTTTTGGCAACGATATACCTTGCGTAATGCTCGACTTCTCGGGCGCATCCTTTGCAGAGCTTTCGGCGATTGCGACAATCTTGTCCTCTTTGATTTGGAAGAGCGACGTCACCTCCACATTCTGGTCGCGCTGGAGCGCGCGCAACAAAAACTTGCTGTCCCAGTATGGGCGCGCCTCAACGAAGAGTACTTTTGTGCGCTCGTCCACGGCCCGCACGAAAACCGTCCGTTTGTTGTTTGCGGAGTCGGCTTCGCCCGGCAACGGCGAAACTTCGACCGCGTACTTGACTACGCCCTTCGCTTTTTCCGTGACGGGAAACTCGATCGACGCCCCTCGTTCCGTCAGGGCCACGCGCTCGGTTGCAACTGGCGCCCCCTCCCGGAGCAGCACTACGTCGATGTACTGGCCCGCGAAGCCCGCCTGCGAAACGGTGACCGTGATGGACCCGGGCTGGTCCACGTAGAGATAGCTTTGCTTCAATCGAGCGGTCACGTACACATCGTGCGATTCGGTTTCGCTGCCGACCGGCACCGTCCACACCCCGGCGTTCGCGCCCTTTACAAACGTGGCGGCGCGCCGTACGTCCCCGCCCGCGTTGTCCCGTCCATCGGAAATGAGAAGCACTCCGGCAAGCGCGCGGTTTGTTAGCGTGCTTGAGGATTGCAGCAGCGCGGCAGACAAATCCGTCGTCGTGCCGGTGGGCGCACGGCCCCCCACGATTTCGTCGAGTACCGCGGGTTGCGATTCGTGTGCAAACGTGAAATAGCGAACATCGTAGTCCGCCGTCAACGCCTGCTCGAATACGCCGCGAGAACCGGCCAGCGCCGCGCGCACGGCGGCGTCTCGTGACGTTCCGTCTGCATCCTCGGTTTTCATGCTCGCGGATTGATCGACAACAACCGCGAATATTGGCCGTTCCCCTTCGCGCACATTGGGCTCGGCGCGCATCGGGCGCAGAAGCACAAGAACGAGCGCGACAACCGCTACGCAACGCAGCAATGCGAGCACCAGCCTGCGCGTCAGGCGCGCATTCGCGCGGGATCGCCAATACGCGGTCGCAACCAGCGCGGCGACGAGTACGCCAAGACCCAAAACGGCCGCCGAAGGGAACGGCGGATGAACGGATATTTCGGACAAAGCTCCCATTTCGCGTTACGCCGTGCGTGTTTATCTCTTGAGCACAATCAAGAAAAGTTGTTCAACGCCGAGAAGTCCGAGCGCTGCGACCAACAAATACGGCCAGATCGGAACACCTTCCAGAAGCGCGTCAATCGGGCGTGCCGATTGCGCTGCCATGCTTGCTATTTTCCGTCCCGGCGACGCCGAAAGTTCCCGCAACTGCGCCTCGTTCAACGGCAGCAAATCGCTTTCGCGCGCATCGACATTCACCGCAATCGAACCCAGGTGCAGTGAACCGTCGTTGATTCGATAGAACCCGCGTTCGTGCGCCGCCTGCAATAGGACGGAAAGGCTTTCTCCGCGGCGTTCGGTGGACGCGTTTACCGTTTTCCCGGATGGCGCTAATATGAGCAGCCCGGTATCCGCCTCCATGACCGAAACGCTGCCGGCCGCAGTGAAGCCAACGGTTGCGCCTCCGGCTACGCTCTCGCTGGGCCGCGCACTCTTGACCATCTCGTGCAGCAACGGCACGAATGCAGGCGTCTGCGCGAGCGTGCTCGCATCGCGACCTGCGGAGAAGTTGCACAAGAGCAGAGCGCCGGCGCCTGCGGTCCCTTTTCCCAACGCGATGTTCCCGTCGTCATAGCGCGCGAGAACTTCGCCCCGGCCTTCCAATCGCTCCGTCGTGAAGTAGCGGTAAAAAGCAAGTTGGGAAATCTCCTCTGTATCCTGGAACCGTCGGAAGATGGGGTCCTCGCGTTTTACTTCAGTGAGCTTCCCCGGTGAATCCGGGACGTCCGCGCGATCAATCATCGCCGCGAGGGCAAGCGGCGCCACATAACCGTCTTTCGCAACAAGTGCGAGCGATTCGAGATTTCCTTTGTCCAGCACGTCGGACAAGAAGTAGATCGCCGCGCCGCCGCCGGCGAGATACGAATGAAGCTCGGCGACTGCGCTTTCGGACAGCGGCCCTGCCCCATCCAACACCAGCACGTGCGGTGGGTCGGCGCGAAGGTCGAGGTCCCGGGCGCGAACCACCCGGGTGCGCATAGCCGACGCGCGCCGTGCGGGTTGACCGTTCGCCGCACCCGCGTGCGGGTCGAGCGCGCGCCAAACGAAATGCGCGCTGGACCGGGTTTCGTTCGCCGCATCGCTTACGACAAGAACGTCGATCTGTTCGTCCACGTGCACCGTAAAGTAGCGCGCATTGTCGTCGTCCAATGCATCGTCGGGTACCTGCGCTGTCCCTTCGAAAGCGCCTGTATGCGCCGCCCGAAACCGAAAACTGGCCGTGCCCGACGAGCCGGGCGCGAGACTGACGGGCTTTTCAAATTCTGTACGCTCCGGGTTGTCCGGCGATTGCGGCGCGATTTCGCGCAACGAAAGCCGCACCGGCACGTCGACAGGTTGGCTGCTATAGTTTGCGACCGTACATACAATCTCCACCGTTTCCGAAAGTACCGGCGAACGCGGCCGCACCAAGACATCCGTTATTGCCCAATTTGCGGTGACCGAGTCGCCGACGGGCAGAAAAACAAGTTTGATGTCTTCGGGGACTGAATCGAATTTGGCGGAGGACCAGTTCGAACGCTGGAAGTCTGAAACGAGATATATCGTCTGAACGTGATCGGAGAACGGCTGCAATTGCCGGACGGCTTCCGCCAGCGCCGAGTCAACGTCCGCACGCTCGGGCGCCGTTGTCATCGAAAGTAAGTCTCGCCGCAACGGGGCCGTGTTTTCGCCTGGCGCGTCAAGCGACGCGGCCGGTGACGCTCCGGCAAGGATCACATTGACGACGCCGCCGCGATCGAGATGATCCAAGACTTTTTCCGCCGCCTGCTGCGCGCGGGCGAATGGCGTACCGCCCATGTACCGCATGCTCATCGACGCATCGAGGACGACCACCGCGGCCTGGCGTTTGTTATCGTCTCCCACCATCGCGCGCGCGCGGAGCACGGGTTTGAGAAAAGCAAGCAGGAGTAACGAGACAAACGCGGTACGCACGAGCAAGAGAACAACGTCACGCATGCGAAAGAGCGCCGACTGGTTGGCATGCGCGCGCCTGAGGAATTGAATCGTCGGGAAGACGAGCGTGCGCGGCGTGCGCTTGGTGAGCAGGTGGACGAGGTACGGGACGAGAACAGCCAGCGCGCCGGCGATCAGCGCGGGATTCGTCCACGCAATGGTCCAGCCGCCCACGGCTACTGCGCGCTCCGGTAGAGCAGATACTTCTGCAGGGCGACGGCATGCGGCGTCGATGTGTTAACGAGGTTGTAATCGATGCCTCGCGCGCGCGCTCCGTTGGCGACGTGGCTCAGGTAGTTCCCAAGCTCCCTTTCGTACGACTCCGCAATGTCGCCCGGTCGCGCCGTCAGCGTTTCGCTGCTTTCAGCATCGACGAAGTTCACGCTGTCCAATGGTGGAAGCGTCAATTCGTACCGGTGCAGGACGTGAAACAGAACAACCTCGAAGCGCCGGTGCCGGAACATGTCCAGTGCGCGAAAGACGCTGACGGGATCGTCAAGCAGATCGCTGATAACGATTAGCATGCCGCGCCGCTTGTGCAGCGCAAACGTATCCTGAAGCGCTCGGGACACGGATGTCTTCTTGCCGGGCTTTTGCTTCTCCAACGTATTGAGAATCGCGTACAGATGCGGAAACGTGCTGCCCGCCGGCACATGGGCGGTAACTTTCTCGTCGAATAACGTTAAGCCCACCCGGTCGCCTTGCTTAACAAGCAAATACGCAAGCGCCGCCGCGAGGTACGATCCGTATTCGAGTTTGGAGACTTCCAGTGTGGGAAAGTACGACCGAAACGCCTTGCCGCCATACCCCATCGAAGCGCTCCGGTCCAGCACAATATGGCACGCCATGTCCGTTTCGCGCTGGAAAAGCTTCACGAAGTGCCGATCGGTCCGCGCAAACGCCTTCCAATCGATCGTGCGGATTTCGTCGCCGGGATAGTACTCGCGGTAATCGATGAACTCCGCCGCGGACCCCTTGTACGGCGAGCGATGGCGCCCGGCATACGCGCCTTCCACGATGATGCGCGCGGCGAAGAGCATGTTCTTCAGTCCGGTGAGTTCGGCGGGACTTAAGTACTTCCATCCCGAGGTCCCCGGGCGGTTTGCCGAGGTTGGCTGTGCGGGAAGCGGCGGCGGCGAGGATCGCTTCGTGCTGGTCCTGCTGAGGGCCATGCTGACCTACCGCCCCCGGTAGTCCGGTTCCTTCACGCTTTTCAGTAACGATTCGATTATCTGCGCTGGAGTGATTCCCTCGCCCGCGGCTTTGTAGTTCGGAAGTACACGATGCTGGAGTACGGGCCCCGCTATTTCCCGCACATCGTCGCACGACGGAGACGGCCGGCCATCGAGCAGCGCGAGCGCCTTGGCGCCGAGCACGAGGTACTGCGATGCGCGCGGCCCTGCGCCCCATTCGACATACTCGTTTACAAACGCGTTCTGCTTGCTCTCGCTTGGCCGTGACATGCGCGCGAGGTCCACGGCGTATTCCAGTACGTGCGAGGAGACCGGAACGCGCCGTACGAGCGCCTGATACCGCAAAACCTCGTCCTTCGTGAACATCGCGCGAACGACAGGTAAGTCCGCTGTCGTCGTTTCATTCACGATTTGCAGTTCCTCATCGCGGTTGGGATACGAAATGTTGATGCTGAACATGAATCGATCCAGTTGTGCCTCCGGCAACGGGTAGGTCCCTTCATGCTCGATTGGATTCTGCGTGGCCAATACGAAGAAGGGCGGATCGAGCCGGTACGTCGTGCCTGCCGCAGTCACCGTCAATTCCTGCATGGCTTCGAGCAGCGCCGCCTGGGTCTTTGGCGGAGTGCGATTTATTTCGTCGGCAAGGATGAGATTCGCGAAGAGCGGGCCTTTCACGAATGTCATAACTCGCTGGCCCGTCGCCGGATCGGTCTGAAGAATCTCAGTTCCGGTGATGTCCGACGGCATCAAATCCGGGGTGAACTGGATGCGCTTGAACTCCCAGCCCAGCGCCTGGGCCAACGTCTTCACGAGCAGCGTCTTCGCCAAACCGGGGACGCCGATGATGAGGCCGTGGCCCCGCGCGAAAAGCGTTGTCAGCACTTCGCGCAGGATTCGGTCCTGGCCTACGATGACTGTGTGCAGTTCGGCCTGAAGTTCGTGCACTTTACGTGCGAATTCCTGGGCCAATTCGAGTTCGCCGTGTTGCGTTACCGCAGGATTTACAGCCATCTGGCCTCCCGAATTTGGAGGGTTGCGCCATACGTGCGGCGGCCCCCGTTCCGCGCCTGTAACGGTATCGTAATCGCTGGACCTCCCGGCAGTCCACCCCGCGCGGGGGGCACGGGGGCTCAAGACCCTATTGCGCAATTCTTTACAACTGTGCTATAACCTTGCCGATGGGACGCCCAGTTGGCGTCCGGAGTTCGAGACAGTTGGTTCCCTTCGCTTCCATTGATCCCGCCTCGTGTGCGCGCCGTTCCTTGGTTGCCTGGCCCTTGTCCTTGAACGCATCGTTTCGGTTTCACAAAGGCAACACAAAGGAATCGCTCCATGAACCTGTACGTCGGAAATCTGTCTTATAACACGACAGAATCGTCGCTCCGCAAAGCGTTTGAAGCGTTTGGCGCGGTCGACTCCGCCCGAATCATCATCGACAAGATGACGGACAAGTCGAAGGGTTTCGCTTTCGTCGAGATGCCTAACGCCGCCGAAGCCAAGGCAGCGATCGAAGGCCTTGACGGCAAGGACCTCGATGGTCGCCCGCTTCGCGTGAACGAAGCGCGCCCCAAGACGGAAGGCGGCGGCGGTGGTGGCCGTGGCGGATATCGTGGCGGCGGTGGCGGCGGTGGCCGCGGCCGCGACTGGTAACCGTCAGCCGCAATAGCGTTCATTGGTTTAGATGCAGGGCCCGTGCTGAAACATGCACGGGCCCGTTTCTTTTTACCGCGCGATATTCCGGCGGGATGCCCATATCGGGTAGGTGGGGTATACTGGGTGTGTTGGGCGGTTTGGATACGTCGGGGAGATTTCGATGAAGGGTGCGCGGCGCACGGGGTATTTGGTTGTAGTGACCGGTATCGCGACGATCGCTTCGGTCATCGTAATGAGCACGATGGCAGGGCCGGAGGTGGCGCCGCATACGAAGCCGAACTCCGGTGGTTTCTCGTCAACGATGCTGTGGTTCGAGTTGGCGCTCACACCCAGGGAAATCTTTGAAAACCTGGGCCCCACCAACTCCGAGGAGGGTCGAGCGCGCCGCCTGCAACTGGACATTACAAACAAGTACGACTTTGCGTTCATGGTGTGCTACAGCATGTACAACGCATCTCTGGTTTATCTCGTCACGCATCTCAACGTTTACCGGCTCAGGTCGTTGCTCAAACTTCGCGTTTTCCTGGCCTTGGGCATTCTGCTTTCGATCGCAATGCTGGTTGGCGACATTGTCGAGAATGTGCAGTTGCTCGAACTCACCAGGGTCGCAAACGCAGACGACATCCAGGAATCGACGATGTCGAGCCTTATCTACTGGACGCGCGTGAAATGGGGGGCAATCTTCGCCGTGTGCATCATGCTGAGCGCCGGATACGCGTCGTATTTCCGGCGCATTCCGACGCTCTTGATACCCGCCGCGTACGCGCTTGCTGGTGTGTCCGGAATGATCGCGATAAGCATACCGGAGGCGAGGGTTGTCATGGAATACATCAGCATCCACGCGATTACCTTCGCTTGGGCAGCCTCGCTTCTCCATGCGATCCTGATATCCGTCAAAGGCCCGGCCGGGTTCCCGTTACCGGACAATGTGCACGTGCGAAATGCCGAAACGGCAGAGGCGGAAGGTTAGACCAACACAAGGAACACCGCAAGCCCCACCTCCACCGCGGCGTGCACGATCAACGGAAGCATGAGGTTCTTGCGCGCAACGGTCCACAGCGTGAATACGATGCCCGCGACAAACATGGCCGCCATTTCGATGGGGTCCTTCTGAAGATGGTAGAGCGCTTCCGAAACCGGGACGACAACCCACCCCCATTTCGGCCAACGCTCTACGAACGGTCGCAACAGGAAGTACCGATGCAAGAACTCCCAACCCGGCAGCCACGAGATGTTCCACAGCGCCATCTGGCGCAGTGCGGCGAGTTTTTCGCTCCACGATGCGTCAGCGCGTGAGTGATAGTATTCACGCAATTGCGGAATGAATAGAATGGCGAGTACGCATGCTAAGCCCACCGCACCCATTGCGATGAGGAGGGGCACGTCGGCACGCTTCCATCGCGCGAACCCGAAATAGCCCCAATCCAGCGTGCGAAAACTGAACGTGGCCGGAATCACAAGCCAAAAAACAAACTTGAAGAAATCAAACTGTGACAATGATCCATCGCCGCGCCACAAGAAGACTGACCAGTTGACGGTAAAGTCCACAACGCCGACATCCAGTCGCCAGCGCGCCCCAGTCGCCGCGAGCGCGTCGACGAGCAGCACGACGAAGACGTACGCGCCAACCCCCGCGATTTTCTTGTTTGTACTTGGCCCGGCCATTGCCGCCTATCTCGCAATCTTCTTCCCTTGCGCGGTGCTCGGGAACGGGCAGAGGTCCTTCACAGGGCATTGCGAACAGAGGGGCGCGCGAGCGCTGCAGATGGCGCGGCCGTGGAATACCATGCAGTGGGAGAATGTGTTCCACTCGTCCCGCGGAACGATCTTCATAATGTCTTGTTCGATCACTTTCGGATCGTCGCTCTTGGTAAAGCCCAGGCGGTTCGTCAAGCGCGTGCAGTGGGTATCAACGATGACGCCGGGGACACCGAAACATTCGCCGAGAATCACGTTTGCGGTCTTGCGTCCCACGCCGTCCAGTGTAAGCAATTCTTCCATCGTGCCCGGGACTTTCCCCCCGTAATTCTCGATGATCTTCGCGCACGCGCTGCGTATGCTTTTCGCCTTTTGGCGATAGAACCCGCACGAATGAATCGCCTCCTCCAATTCGCCGTCGTTCGCGTTCAGGTAGTCTTGCGGTTTCTTGAACCGTTTGAAGAGCGATTTGGTGACGATGTTGACACGTTCGTCGGTGCATTGCGCGGCCAGGATGGTCGCGATCATCAGTTGTAGAGGTTCCTTGAAGTCGAGCGAGCACGTCGCATCGGGGTATTGCAGGCGCAATCGTTCGAGCACTTGCGCGGCGCGTTCGCGATTGGCGGATTGTGTCTGCTTGAACGACGGCACGCTAGTTTCCTTTGCGCCAAGCGATGAGCCTTTCCGCGCTCATACAGTTGATGAGATGTTCCGGACCTAGCCATCCCTTCCGGGCAATTCCAACACCGTACTGCACGTCGTCGATCCCTTCGATGCTGTGCGCGTCCGGACCGATGCTGAACATCGCGCCCTGGTCGCGCGCGCGCCTGATGTGCCGCCAGTCCATATCGAGCCGGTGCGGATTGGCGTTGATTTCTATGGCAACGCGGTTTCGCACGCATGCGTCAACGACCTTCTCCATGTCGAGCGGATACCCTTCGCGCGCGAGCAGCAGTCGGCCCGTCAAATGGCCCAAGATTGCCGAGTACGGATTCTCGATGGCCTTGACCACGCGCTTCGTCGCTTCGGCCTCGGTCATCGTCAACCCGCTGTGCACGGAGGCGATGATCAACTCAAAACTCTTGAGCAGGTCATCGTCGTAGTCAAGCGATCCGTCCGCGCGAATATCCGACTCAATGCATTTGAAAACGCGAAACCCTTTCAGTTTGTCGTTGATCGAATCGATTTCCTTGTGCTGCTTCCTCACGGCCGCCGGAACAAGCCCGCCCGCGTACGCAGCCGTTTGACTGTGGTCCGCCAGCACCATGTATTTATATCCGCGGTCCTTTGCGGCGCGGGCCATTTGCTCGATCGTCGCCGTCCCGTCGCTGTACGTCGAGTGGCAATGGATCAGGCCGACTAGATCGCCCTGCTCCACTAGGCGCGGTGTCTGCTCCAGTTCCAGTTCGCCCAAATCCTCACGCAGCTCGGGTGGTATGTACGGCAATCCGAGCTTTTTGAAAATGGCCGTTTCGTCTTTGCACTTGACCAGCGTGTCGCCGCTAAACAGCCCGTACTCGTTCATCTTGAGGTGGCGGTCTTTCGCGCGTTGACGCATTGCCACGTTGTGGTCCTTGCTGCCGGTGAAGTGGTGCAGCGCGTACGGAAATTCCTCGTCGGTCACCACGCGCAGATCGGCGGCAATCCCCGATTTAAGGACTACGCTCGATTTCGTTTCGCCGTGGCCAGTGATATGGTCGACGCCCTCCGCCTCGACGAACCGCTTCATTAATGCTTCCGGCTTCTTTGAAGACGCGACAATATCAATGTCCTTGATCACTTCCTTGCGCCGGCGCAGGCTCCCGGCGATTTCGATTCGGATTACCGATGTTTCTTTCGTGAGCCAATCGCGCAACCGGGTCGCTTCGGCAAGGGCTTTGTGCACGTGAAACATTCCCTGATGCCGCCGGGCAAACGTGATGCCATCGAGGATCTTCTGCTGCATCTTGTCGCCGAACCCTTTCAATTCGGCGATGGTCCCGCGCGTGCAGGCGTTTTCAAGTTGGACGAGCGTCTCAATCTTCATGTCCTCGTAAAGCGTCTTGATTCGCTTCGCGCCCAGCCCGGGAATCTTGAACAATTCGAATAAGGACTCGGGAAACCGCGCGCGCAGTTCCTCGTGGTAACCAAGTTTCCCGGTCGTGACCAACTCCTCAATCTTCTGCTCCAGCGCGTCGCCAACTCCCTTAATCTGGCGCAATCGCTTCTCGCGCACGAGTGTGTCGATATCCTCCTCGTGTTGCTCGAGCGCCCGCGCGACATTCGTATACGACCGAGCCTTGAACGGATTCTCCCCGGACAACTCGAGTAGGACCGCAATCTCTTCTAAGACGGCAGCAACAGCTTTCTTGGTCATGGTTTCCTCGAAGGTGGCTATCGAGTAGGAAAGCACAATGCTCGGCGCCCGCACAACAACGGCAACAAGCAAACGGCGATTGAGGTCAGCCCATGACGGCTCGGAACCGGGTTCTGCGGGCCTGTTCAGGCTGAGGGAAAAGTCGTATCAGCGCCCGTGCCGCATCGCGGGACGCACCGTAACGACTTCGCGTTCGGATTCGTCGACGACTGGTTTCAGTTCGACGGACGGCGTGGTTTCGTCGGCCTCATTACTGGCGACTTTGGCGGGCGCCGTATCTCCATCCAATTGAATGAGCATCGGCGTCAACGGTTCGATGGCGTCGGGAAACTCAACGCGATTGCCTGAAACGAGATCGGCGCCGGCGGCATACGGACCGTGCAGTTTCACGCGCACGGGCGTTTCGCGCAGGTTAATCAGATACAGGTACGGTACGCGTTCGTACACCGCGAAGCGCGACTTCATGCCGTCGATGGGATAACCGAAATCGTTCACGGGCCGCGGCGGCGATCCCATCCCGTCCAACGCGTATGCCGCATCAAGCGCATCGAGATAGGCGCGCGCTGTATCTTCGCTGCGCATCAGGATTGTGCGCTTGGAAACGGTCACCGTATCTGTCCGGGAAATACCCTGTTGGTCGTACGGGAAGGGGTTTCCCTGGCGAACGATGACGCCCCCGCGCTCGATATAGCGGTCTATTGCGTGGAAGGCGTCATCCGACAACGCAAGCGCCTTCGGGACGACCAGTACTTGTACGCCGTCCAACCCGTTGCGCTCACACTCGCGCTCGCTGATAAACAGCGTGTGCGCGCCAAAATTCGAACAGCCCTCGTATGCCCGCAACGCGGACGCGACGTACGGCTCGCCCTGCGCGAACATCTTCGACGAGGTACTCCATAAAATTCGGACGGGGGCCTGCGCGTCTTGAAGCGCCCTGACAATTGGCGCGAGCCGGTTGATGTCCAAATTCGTGGTTGCATATGCGTCCAGCAATTCGGGGCGGGCCAATATGCCGTCACGACCCTGGCCTGGCGTGCCCAACTGGATCGCGGATGCGTCAAGGCCCGCGATTATTGCTTCCCACATCATGGCGCGGACACGGCCGTAAGCCGACCGTCCGACAACGCCATCGGGTAACGTGAAGCGATCGTCGCTGTTGACGATCGGCGCCGCCGGCCGCAATGAGCGCAGCAGCGCGTAGCAGGCCGCTTGGCGCGGCGGCCCGAGCGCCAGTCCGTTCCCCGCAAGATCCTGGGACGGAGAGCTGCCGCCGATGTCGAGCAGTTGGAGTATCGATTCGCGGTCGATGCCGCGCGTAGACTCGCCCGGTTCGAACACCGTATCGGCAAATCGCACTTCGACCGGCAGCCCGGGAGCGGCGTCGCGCGCTTGCGCGGCGAGCCAGGCAAAAAACTGCGTCCCCAACTCCTGGTGATACGTCTGCAGATCGTACAGATACGCGGTGTGGCGCGACGCCCAATCGATCTGAATCTCGTCAAAGCTCATGTACCTGGTGCGCCAACGGCGATTCATCAAATCGTACTCGCGGTACCGCGCCCGGGCGAGGTCAATCAGTCCCTCGCGCAGCGTAGTTTCGCGAAGCCGTAACGCGGGGTCCCGCGCGAGCAACACGCTCAGCACGTTAGGATGGTCCTGGGCCGCCGCCAACGCTGCTCGGATATGTCGGGACAGCAGCGCACGGGCCTCGTCGGCCATCAGGTCGTAGCTGAAACTGCTATTCTCCGGCGCATCCATTGCGGGCGATTGGGCCCATGCCGGCAGATTCTCGAGCGCCAAATCCAAAATTACCCGGATGCCACGCCGTTCGGCCTCGTCCAAGTACTCACTCAACGCGCCCGCAAATGCAGTCAGCTCCGACGAATCGGCCAGGGTGTCAGCGGGGGAAACGGGAAGTACCGACAGACCGAGTCCATATCGCTCCAACAGTGCTGGCGCATTCGATGCCTTGTCGCGCGCGGACGCACCAAACAAGTACTCCGGCATACCATTCGAGAGCAGCGCTCCCTCTGCCAGGCTCATTCTCGACGCGGGGGAAGACCCGCCCGGCCATGTCGCCGCTGTACTCGGCGTAACCAAGCTCAATTCCAGTCGCGCGGTCGTGCCCAACTCGCCTAGGTATGCGGCAAACTCGTGAGCGCGCGGCCAGTCGCCCGCTGCCAACGCGGATTCGGCATGCGCTACGTAATCCTCCAAAATGGTGGTATGCAGCGTCGCATATGCCGGGCGCGTGCCGGTCCTCGCGAGGGCGTCCAGGGCCTGACGGACCTTGTGCGCTTCAGCTTTCACGGCGCCGATCCGGGATTGAATACTCGAACCCGTCAGAAATGACAAGGAAAGCGCAGCTTTCGCCAGTTCGCCGCCCGGACGCGTATGGAGATCGAATTCCGCTGTATATTCGCCATCCGGCAGCCCCGTTGGCTCCCAAGTGAATTTTGCCAGGGCCGTCTTCTTGGCCAAGTCACGACGAATCTCCCCAATGTGGATGGGTTTTCCCGCGGGGTCACGAATCGTGAGTACCAGATGCGTTTCGTCGATGGCTTGCGGCGCAGAGATCTGGCACTCGAATGAGATTTCGGCCGGCAACTCGTGCTGCGGCGCGAAACTGCACTGGAGGTTCGCGTGACGCGATTCCGGGGTCGGCTTTCGCGCTATCCAGAGCCGCTGTTGGTCGGTCCTGAGCGTTGCCTCGTTTGCAGCGAGAAGGCCCGGATACACCAGCAGCAGTGCCATGGAGACCGAACTGCGCACCATCTTGAGTATCCTTCCCCGCAAGGGATGCATAGTACCCCGCATTGTAGAGTGAAGTTCGACTGCTGTCAAAGCCATAACGGTTGACTTGCATAAGTTGTTGACTGAACAAGCGCTACTGACGAGGTCGCCGATATTGCATCGTACGCGCAAATCTTTGTAAGTTAATTGTTTATAATTAGTTACGATTGACTGCTTTCGACTGGCCGGAGAATGAACCGAATAGGAAAAAAAGTCCGCTCATTAGCAATTTTCGCATATCGCCCGTGTGATGCCTATGTCTTTTGTCGGTACATACATACGGCGCGACGCAGCCGAATGCCAAGTTTTATTTCAGAAATCGTGAAACTCTGCCGCGGAACGAGGTATACAGCCTTTAAGACTTGGCAATAAACCATTGGGTTTATGGGCCATTTGCAGGGGAAAAGGGACGAAAAAGGCGTACGGAACGCGCCACTCCGACCCGTGATGCGGAAGTAGGGAGACGCCGAGTCAACTCTTGACAAGGGTTGACAAGGTCACATCCAGAACGTTAGGCTATCCGGAAGGGATGGGAAAGTTTTCCGGCAGTCAGGCGTATCACTCGTCGGTAGCGCCATGAGGTACTGAGCCATGAAGAGCACGATTAACGCGAGGGTGGCGTTGGTAGTTGTCATGACTGCCACCGCGGCGTTTGCCCAGCTCTGCTCCATTCCGGCAGACCAGGTGGACTCGAAGAAGGTCTTTTGGGGATCCACCGCGGGCTTTGAGAAACCGGCGGAAGTCGATTACGACGCCGTACTCAAGGTCACGCCCGAATACAGGCAGATGAAGAAGGACCGTGTCGAGCGCGGCACGGGCAAGTACTGGATTCTTTTGAACCAGGCGACGGACCGGTCTACGCGCGCAATTACGGAAGTAGGCCAGGACACCGAGTATGACCTGATTGCGCAACGTGGTTACTTGGCGTCGCTTACACCTGCTATTCCGGCGGACGACGTCACTCCTTTGGTCGTTTCCAAGATTGAAGGCGGATCCAAGATCGCCAAGGCCAAGAAGTCCGGCAAGAACGAAAAGTCGGATGAAGGCGACAGCCGCACGGCGAAGGCCGAACCAAAGGCCGAAAAGAAGGCCGAGAAGCAGCCCAAGTCTGATTCGGCCGGCAATTAGCCAGATCCGGGGGAAGCGAATGCCTTACGCAACGCCACAGGGCTGGCGGGTGCTCCAACTGGGTCTAGTCGGCGCGATGGGAGCGATGGTCTTGGTCTTCTCCGGGTGCCAGTCGACGCCGGGCTACACCGGGGGCAAACCCAACAATCACGGCCTTAATGGTCCCACGACCGGCACCAGCTCAAACGCCGGAAACGTTGACCAGGCCCGTAGACGCATCCAAGCCGGCGATACGACCGCGGCTATTCCCCAGTTGTTGCACGTGATCAGCAGTGCACCCACGTCGAAGCCCGCCTTCGATGCGCGGTACTGGCTGGCTGTGGCATATGCCAAGGTCGGCAGCTACCCCGAGTCGTTGGAAATGTACGAGGAGTACCTCCGTCTCGCGCCCGAAGGGCGGTACGCGGCAAATGCCAGAAACGAGATGGATGCGCTCGAAAGGGAGTACCGGGAAAAGTACCAGACCGCCGAGGAGATGGACGCTGTCGTGAAGGAATTGTCCGCCCAGCTACAGCAAAACCCGCAGGACGTTGCGCTTCTGATGAAACTCGCAAACGTCTTATGGACGCGCGGCGACTACGAGAGCGCCGCGAGGATTTACAACGACGTGCTGAGGGCGCACCCCGAGCGGGCCGATGACGTGGAGCTGCGCGACCGCATTGCGCGGCTGCCCCAGGGTGGATATGTGGTGCTGACGCCGTCCGAGATTCAACGGCGCGAGACGGAGCGTCAGCCGTTGTTCGTGTTCAATACGGCATCCTTCAAGAGTGGAAAGGACCTGTTTACGAGAGAACCGCTCTACTACGCCGTGACGGGCCAGGTTGTGAACCAGAGTTCAAGCGTCTTATACGGCGTGGAAGTGATTATTACCGTCTATGGATTCGGCAATATGGTGTATGACACGAACACCGTTCACATCGGGCGAATGAACCCGGGCGAAATCCGGGCGTTCAGTTCGCGATTCAGCAACTTTGACAATATCGAAGAAGTACAACGCTACGAGTGCGTGGCGGCGAGCAAGTAAGGGTCCAAAGTAATGCGCGGAGCACGGACAGCATTGGCACTCGCCATCGGGATGTCGATGGCGGCGATTGCTTTGGCCCAAGACAAACCCCCGACGCCATTCGCCCGCCCCCCCGTGCCGCCGGGCACCGCGCCACTGACTGCCGACGCACCGCAGCAAGCGAACGTCACCGTGAAGGTGGTTGAATTCCAGGCGACCAAAGGCCGCGATACTGGCTTGAACGCATTCTACGCGCGCAACAGAAACCCGAAACCGTACGGGCGCGTGTCCGACGGTGACGGCGCAATCAGCACGGCTGACCTCACGTTTCCGTTGGATGCGGAAGGAACGATTACGGTATTCCTTGACCGATTGCACTTGAGCGACGGAGAACTCGAACTGGTCCTGCAGGCGTTGGAGACGGAAAACCAGGCGTTCATCCTGTCGCGGCCTGGCGCGATGGTCCCTGTCCGCGGGGCCACGCCCACCTCGATCGAAACCGTCGAGGAAAATCCGTACGAGAGCCCGACGGTTGTGGGTACTACGGTTGTCGCGGCGACGGAGTTCCGCAAGACCGGCGTGATCATGCAGGTGCAGATAGTCGATGTCATCGACGACGACGGGAATTACCAGACCACAGAGGACACCTATTTCAACTGCGTCATCCGCGCGGAGGTGAAGGAACTCGGCGAAGAAATCGTAGTCGCCGAACAGCAGCAATTGATCGGAGCGAATCAGATTACTGCCCCCACCTTCGTAACGCGAAGCGTTGACACGCAGGTCTGGATTCGGCACGGGCAAGTGCTCGTTCTCGGCGGATTGTTTCGCAATCGAACGCTGAAGAGCATCGATTCGGTGCCGGGGCTTTCAAAACTCGAGGACATGACGGTCGGCCTCGCGGAACGCGTGATACCCGGCAATCTGCTCGGGGGGCGCGCGACGTCGGTTCTTGGCAACAAGAGCAACGAGGAACAACGGCGCGAGTTGGTGTTCTTCGTGAAGGTCGAGGGATGGCGGCCCGCGTACACCGTACGCGAAGAAGAAGGGCAGGAGGACGAGGAACTCGAAAAGAAGGGGATGCGTCCAACTGACATAATCGAGAATGTCATCGGCGGCATCACCAGCATTCCTGAAGGTATTGCCGAGATCGGGGAAGGACCGGACGGCAGGGGGATCGAGTCCGAACTGGGTGGCAGCCCGAGGAAAAAATGAACGCAGGCAGAACCATAACGGCGTTGCTGTTGCTCGCGGGCGCGGCTTGGGCACAGGACCCGGCACCCGCTGCGCCGGCGGCTCCTGCGGCCC